>JBFWWA010000129.1:0-9767 GCA_050246455.1 Planctomycetaceae bacterium | reverse complement strand
ATGAACTCGATCATGCCGCGATTCGCGACGTTGAATTCCCCATCGAAGTTGAACGCGCGCGGATCGCTCTCGGTGCCGTACTCGGCGATTTTGCGATAGTTGATATCGCCGGTGAGCTCCGTCGAATCCTGATTCTTCTCGTCCTTCGGCTGGAACGTGCCGATGCCGACACGGTCCTGCTCCGACAGCAGCACGCGACGGACAAGCACGTCGGCAACAACCTTCGTCCAGTCCCCCTGAGCGGCTTCGAGCCGTTCGCGGAACATGAACCGGCAGAGCGGGCAGAGCTCACCCGGAATTTCGACGGAATAATGCTCGTCATCTTCGGGATCGCGCCCTTCATGCAGGAACGCGGTCACTTCACTGCGGCTCTCTTCCGGAATGAGGTAAAGAGGATCTTCGTGCATCGGGCACCAGAGGGTCGTGCCGTCGCTCTGCTTCCAGCCGAATGAATAGATTGCTCCCTGCTCGGTCCGGCTGTACCGTTCGAGTCCACGCTTCAGCAGGCGCGCAATGGTGCTCTTGGAGCTGCCGACCGGGCCATGCAGAAGAAGAACGCGCCGCTCGCTGCCGTATTTGAGAGCCGCGCTCCGGAAAACGTTGACGATATCCATCAACGGGCGGGTCAGGCCGAAGATTGCATCTCGGCCGTCGTTGTCGGGGTCATCGAAGAACCGGTAGCGGACCAGTCCTTCCTTGCTCCCCTCGACCTGATACGTGCCGTACGACAGGATCATGTCGTACAACCGCTGATAGGCCGTCCGCGTGACCTTCGTATCTTTGCGGACGATATCGAGGTATTCATCGAAGGTTCCCTGCCAGTGTTCCTGGCGGTACGCTTCGGGGTTTTGTCGTTCGGAAATCTTTCCCAGGATGTCGCGGCCTGTTCCCACGGAACCACTCCTTCCGTCGCCGAAGTTCTAGGGAAGTGATGAAACCTCCGATCGATTCCAGGACGTCATCACTTCCAGTATTCCTTTCGCGCAGCCGAAATCACCTCGATGCCTGCTGCAACCCGGCAAGGTGCTAAGCAACGAGGTGGCGGTTTTGACCATCCATGGTCAACCAAATTGTGAGATATCGGGATCTGTGTTCTAGACAGCCTGCGTTGAGGTTTTCCGCAGGCCACTCAATGCAACCGGTCCCATCCAGAGGCTGCATCTTGGTGAGCACCCGTAATTATCGCAACTTTGCCAAATGTGACAATATCAATGTCTTTTCATGAATCGCTCGGACCGCAGCTCGGCGGCGGAAAGAACTGCCATAACACCCTGCAAAACTGTTGATTTGCGCGGCGGGTTCTGGCAAGTGGACATCCCCCGCTCCGCCCTCCGCAAACTGGACACTCGATCTCTCCATTCCGTTCGTTGGCCGGGGCAGGATGAGCGCGCGGCCCATTGTTCCGGTTCGCTCCACCGGGCTACAATCGCTTCGGACTGCGGCACCCTGGAGGGCCCGGTCGTCGAGACGCAAACAGGATGCCAACGTTCCGGGAAAGCCGAATATCCGTGACTGACGCAGACACAACGAACACAATCCGGGTCAATCTCGGCCCGCGAAGCTACGACATCTCCATCGTCAGCGGCCGGCTCTCCGTAATCGCCGAAGCGATCGAGCATTGGCTGAAGGCGAGCCATCTTGGTGCCGCGTCGACGGAAAAAGCTCTCGTCATCACCGATCGCAACGTCGAGTCTCCCCACGCCGTCGCCGTCCACCAGAGCCTGAGCAAGGCGGGGTGGAAAGCGAAGCTCCTTGTGATCGACTCCGGGGAGAAGTCGAAGTCGATCGATGTCATCAGCTCGATGTACGACAAGCTGGTCGATCTCGAGGCTGATCGCCGCACGATGGTGGTCGCCGTCGGGGGGGGCGTGATTGGTGATGCCGCCGGTTTCGCGGCAGCGACGTACGCGCGTGGCTTGCCATTCGTCCAGGTTCCGACGACGCTTCTTTCGCACGTCGACAGTTCGGTGGGCGGGAAGGTCGGTATCAACCATCCGAAAGCGAAGAACCTGATCGGCGCGTTTCACCAGCCGCTCGGCGTCTACTGCGACACCTCGACGATCGACACGCTTCCCGACCGCGAATACCGCAGCGGGCTTGCCGAGGTGGTGAAGTACGGCGTCATTCTCGATGCCGAGTTCTTTGCCTATCTCGAGAAGCATGTGGATGAGCTCAATCGGCGTGATCCGGATGCCTTGCGGCATGTCATCGCGCGCAGCTGCCGACTCAAGGCCAACGTCGTTGAGCAGGATGAATACGAACGAACCGGTCTGCGTGCTGTTTTGAACTACGGCCACACGTTCGCACACGCCTACGAAGCACTCGCAGGATACGGCGAACTGCTGCACGGCGAAGCGGTTGCCATCGGCATGGTTGACGCCGCACGCCTCGCGGCACGGCGAAAGCTGATTGATGAATCCATCGTCAACCGACAGACGCAGCTGCTGGAATCGCTCGGCCTGCCGACATCCCGCAGAAACGTTGTGAGCGCATCAGCCGATGAAATTATCGGGCGGATGCGACTCGACAAGAAAACCCAATCCGGCAAGCTCCGTTTCGTTCTCCCGACGAAACTCGGACACGTCGAGCTGATGGGAGACATTCCGGAAGCGGACGTGCGTGAAGTCCTGAATTCTGAATGAAAAGAATACGGAAATCAGGAACCGCCGAAGGCTAAGCCGGAAGGAAATCGGCCGAAGCAACCCTGTTGCAGCAAGCAAGGTTCAATTGTTTTCCTGGCTTCCTGAGTTCCATTGGGAGATTTGGAACTGAGGAATCGTTTTCATCTTGAGATCGCAACATTGACCGATCCCGATCCCAACGAGATTCCGCTCCTCGACGCCCTCCGGCTGAATCTTCTGCCGGGGATCGGGCCGCGGTTGCAGCGGGCGCTCCTGGATCACTTCGGCTCGGCCAGCGCGATTCTCGCAGCCACTCTCAACGATTTGAGAGTCGTCGAGGGAATCGGACCGAAACTCGCACGCGGGATTCTCGAGCATCAGGATCCGGGCGAGGCGGAAAAGGAACTCGCCGCCTGCCGACAGCGCGGCGTCGATCTCATTCTTCGCGGGAGCGACAATTACCCGCAGCAGCTCAACGAAATTCACGATCCACCGTCGATTCTCTACTGCCGCGGAACGATCGAGCCGCGCGACAATCTTGCGATCGCCATTGTCGGCTCGCGGCGCTGCACACTCTATGGAAAGCAGCAGGCGGAACGAATTGCATCGGAGCTTGCACGAGCGGGGGTGACGATTATCAGCGGGCTGGCTCGCGGAATCGACGCGGCGGCCCATCGCGGAGCACTCGCAGCCGGCGGTCGAACATTCGCCGTCACTGCAACCGGCCTTGCGACGATCTATCCGCCGGAACACGCCGATCTGGCCGAGGAGATTGCACGATCCGGAGCGGTGCTGACGGAATCGTGTCTCGAGCAGCAGCCGATCGCCGGCCTCTTCCCGCAGCGCAACCGGATCATCAGCGGACTCTCGCTCGGCGTGCTGATTATCGAAGCGGCGCGCAGCAGCGGGGCGCTGCACACCGCCCGTCATGCGATGGAACAGGGACGGGATGTGTTCGCAGTTCCGGGGCGCATCGACAGCCTTGCAAGCGAAGGCTGCCACGATTTGATTCGGGATGGCGCGATGCTGGTGCGCAACGTTGACGATATATTGCAGTCGCTCGGCCCGCTCGTGAAGCCGACGACGGGCAGTGATGGAACAGCGGTCCACAGTCCCCGCGAATTGACGCTCAACGATCAGGAGCGGGAGATTCTTGGATACGTCACGCTCGAGCCCCGTCACATCGACGAAGTGCTCCGGGAGTCTCGACTCGAACCGTCGCGCGTTCTCTCGACATTGACCGTGCTTGAAATGAAGCGGATGGTTCGCCGTCTCCCCGGCGGATACGTTGTCCGTCCGACGTTCTGAGCTCGGAGTTCGCTCCCGCTCGGATGCACCGTCGCCCGCGTGCGGTTATCATGGCGGTCGTCACGCGTCGAGTGCGACGCAGGTTTACCGGAGAGAATTCATGTACAACCGCGATCAGCTCATTTCGCTCGTCCGTGAGCGGGCGCTCAAGTTCGGCGACTTTACCCTCGCCTCGGGTCAGAAGTCGAGCTATTACCTCGACGGCAAACAAGTCGTCCTCTTTTCGCATGGGCTTCGTCTCGTCAGCGAAGGCTTGCTCGAACTGCTGGATGGAATCGAGTTCGACGCAATCGGCGGGATGTCGATCGGCGCCGATCCGATCGTCGGCGGAGTGCTGGCGGCCGCATCAGCGAAAGGCCGCGCGCTCAACGGCTTCATGGTCCGCAAGGAAGCAAAAGGGCACGGCACGAATCGTTTCATCGAAGGGCCGATGCAGCCGGGAATGAAAGTGGTGATTGTCGACGACGTCATCACCACCGGCGGAAGCTCTCTGCTCGCAATCGATCGGGTCGAAGAGTTTGGATGTAAAGTGGTGCAGGTCGTCGCAATCGTCGATCGACTGCAAGGCGGAAAGGCGAACTTTGACGCCCGCGGCCTTCCGTTCGAAGCACTCCTCACCATCGAAGACCTCGGTGTTAAAGTCCCCGCGACCGCTTGATGATCAATTGAACAACGACTCGCCCCCCCTGCGAGACAACGCTCCCCATTGGAAAAGTGATGGCATGAGTTCGGAACTCCGCTACGACGCTTCGGCCGCATTGTCTATCCTCAAAGGAACAGAGATTGAAAAGATCACTCCCGCGCTGCTTGCGGCGCGTGACGATGCTTTCAATGACATCGCTCTTTTGAACTCGGGGAATAGCATTCCCGCTGCCAAGAATCCGCTCGACAGCGGATTCATCGATCTGCCTGCGGAACTGCTGGCAGAGTTTCGACAGAAAGGAGCGGAAAGCCTCGTCGGCCGGATGCAGGCGGCTGCGACTGAGCTGCGCCGCGAAATTGACAAGCTCGTCCTGCTCGGCATCGGCGGATCGTACATGGGCGCACGCGCACTTTTCGAAGCGCTATGCGATCCCTTTCACAATCAGCTGACGCGCGATGAACGGCGAAGCATTCCCCGAATCTATTTCGAAGGGAATAACATCGACAACGATTCGCTCGCAGCACTGCTCAGACTTCTCAAGCATCACTGCCGCGACAAATCGACCGTCGAGGAACGGTGGGGCATCTCCGTCATCAGTAAGTCGGGGGGAACGCTCGAGACCGCTGCCGCTTTTCGCCTTTTCCGTCGAGCTCTGGAAGACTATTACGGCGCCGACTCGGAGGAGAGCCGTCGATACGTCGTCCCGATCACCGGCGAAACCGGCAAGCTGCGGGAACTTTCCAAGGCCAAAGGATATCCCGCCATTTTTCCGATTCCGGACGGCGTGGGCGGGCGATTCTCGGTCCTGACTGCAGTCGGGCTCTTCCCAGCCGCAATGCTCGGCCTCGACATCGTAAAGCTGCTTCAGGGAGCGGCAGACATGACGGAGAGGACGCGACAGCAGCCCATGGGGAAAAACCCGGTTCTCGATTACACCGCGACGTGCCACGTCTTTGAGCAGGCACATGGCATGCACATTCGCGTACTCTCGACATGGGGTTCACGCCTGGAAGCACTCGGCCTCTGGTACGACCAGTTGCTTTCGGAAAGCCTGGGCAAGGAAGAGAAAGGCGCAACGCCGATCACGGTCGTCAACTCGCGCGACCTGCATAGCCGCGGTCAGCAGCATCAGGAAGGAACACGCAACAAGCTCATTACGAATGTGGTCGTCGAAGCTCCCTCATCCCAGCCGATTTCCGTGCCAAAGTTCGGAGACGACTTCGACGATCTCAACAAGCATTCCAGCAAAACGATTCCGGATATGCTCAAAGCGGCAATTGCCGGGACCAACCGCGCTTATGCCGACGTGAAGCGTCCGACAGCTGACATCGTCCTGCCGAAGCTCGACGAGTACGCGGTCGGACAAATCTTCCAGATGCTCATGCTCGCGACCGTAGTGGAAGGCCGCCTTATCAGCATCAATCCGTACGGTCAGCCCGGCGTTGAAGCTTACAAGAAGAATATGACCGCGATTCTTGCAAAGAAATAGCGAAAGACAGGATTCTCACCTCGGGTGAAGCGATGACGACGACACTGACTTACCTCGGCCACAGCACGTTTCAGATCGAGACCGGCGGAAAATCAATTCTCGTCGATCCGTTTTTCACCGGGAATCCCGCGGCGACGATCAAGGCGGACCAAGCGAAGGCGGATTTCATCGTGGTCTCGCATGGGCACGGCGACCATGTTGGCGACACTGTGGCCATTGCGAAGCGAACCGGCGCACTCGTCATCGCCAACTTTGAAATCTGCGAGTGGCTCGGCAGGCATGGAGTATCGAATGTGCACGCTCAGCATATCGGCGGGGCGTTCAAGCATCCTTTCGGAACTTTGAAGCTGACGATCGCACATCACGGCTCAATGCTTCCCGACGGCGCAAACGGCGGAAGCCCATGCGGCGCAATCTTGAAGCTCGTCGACGGCACAATCTACTTCGCAGGAGATACCGGTCTCTTCTACGACATGAAACTGATCGGAGAAGAGAAAATCGACGTCGCCATCCTGCCCATCGGCGACAATTACACGATGGGTCCGGATGACGCGCTTCGAGCGGTCAAACTCATCGAACCGAAAGTTGCGATCCCGGCGCATTTCAACACTTGGCCACTGATTGCCCAGGACGCGGAAGGGTGGGGTAAGAGAGTCGCTGCGGAAACTCCCACGAAAGTTGCAGCCCTCAAGCCCGGCGAAAGCCATCGGCTTTGATGGCCGATTGGCAGTCGAAAGCTGCGCACGACGCGATCAGAAACCCGTTGCTGTGCGCGATACTCTCTTCGCGCGGCGTGAATCCCGATCGACACCGCGCCATGTGTGCAGCCACTCTCCCGATGTTCGTCCCGGAGATCTTGACGCGGGGACGGATTGGAAACGAAGGGTATTGGAAGCATCGACTAGCCATTGCGGCGGCGAGCTTCGAACAGAACCGCCCACAACCGGCTATCAAGATTCTGTCCGCGGCGATCCCTGATCCCACGGTGGGGAAAATCGCCGTTCTCTCGCTGGAATCGCCCCAAATAAGCGATTATGATTCCCCCCGGAGAGGTGACAGAGCGGCCGATTGTGCCGGTCTCGAAAACCGGTGTGCCAGCAATGGTACCGGGGGTTCGAATCCCCCCCTCTCCGCTCTTCAAGGAAGCCGTCGTCGTAACCCGATGACGGCTTTTGTTTTGCGCCGACCGCTTTTTTGCGAAACGGCCAACTGTGCTCATTTTGTGCTCAAATCGTTTCCGAATCATTCTCGTTCTCCTGATGATTATTTTCTGAGGAACGGCTCTCGGCACTCGAGAGCTTCTTCATTGCTTCCTGCGACACGCTGCTGGCGATGTGCGTATAGCGCTTGAGGATGTCGCTGTCGACATGGCCAGCCCACTCGCGCACGACGGACTCCGGTACGCCGTTGACGAGCGCCCGCGAAATGAGCGAATGGCGAAAAGTATGCAGGTGCCCCTGCAACCCCAGACGCTTGAGAACGCGTTTCAAGACGACAAGTGCTCGCCGCGACGAGATCCGCGAATCCCCCTTGGGGTACTTGGGAGATTTGGGAGCGGTCACCACCCAGCGAGCGGGACGCGGCAGCCGCTCGAGCAGCGCTCGAACTCGGTCGCTCATCGGAACTGATCGCTCGTCGCCGTCCTTGGGCTTCCAATATTCTGTCGGGCTTACTTGCTTCTCCCGGACATGGAGCAAGTTGTTCGCGAAGTCGACATCTTCCCAAGTCAAATGCCGAAGCTCGCCGATCCGAAAACCGGTGTCAGCGAGGATCGTGAATTCCCACACGTGCGGTTCCGTGGCAGCGGCGAGGATCCGCTCGATATCCACCGGCTTCCACCACGGCTGCGGCTTCCGTTTCCGCTTCGGAATCCGCAGTCCCTTCAGCGGGTTCGTCGCCAGCATCTCACGAGTCAATGCAAAGTTAATCAGCTGTTTGATAATCACGATTTCATCGACGACCGTGCTGTCGGGGTTCGCGCCATCCTTGGTGACGCGTTCGCTGCGGTAGAGGTCGAGAAAATTCATATCAAGCTCATTGAGGCGATTCCGCTTCGTGAGCTGCGCCAGAGCTTGGACCTTCTCGAAAACGCGTGTGTACTTACTGAGTGTCTTCAAAGACCGTTTGTCGGATTCAAGTTTCAACTGGTAGGCCTCGATCGTCGATTTGATCGTGGCGGGCTTAATTTCCTGCTGGTATTGCCCTTTCAGCAGTTCGGCCTCCAGCAAGAATGCCCGACGGCGGGCTTCTTTCTTGCTAGTCGTTCGAAGGGATGGTCGTTTCTGTTTTCCGTTCTGCCGGAAGTTGGCACACCAGACATTTCCTCGCCGGAAGATCGAGACGATCTCGCCGACAGGTTCAGATTCGTTGGAATTTTTCTTCGAATTGCTCATTCATGGATTCCATCATTGAAGGCTTTCTGCATGAGGCGATCGCGGGAGAAACGCAGTTGCTTGCCAACCTTGCGGCAGCACCCGGAAAGCAATCCGCGCGAGCGCCAGTCGTAAATCGCGTAGTGTCAAAAAACTCGAACGACGAGAAAGCTCTTTGACAATTTGACGTTGGCAAAAATCCACGGGTGGATTTTCGGCCGAAGTCGTGCCGATGATGCGCGACATTCCACGCCAACCCGTGGCAAAAATCGCTGTTAAGAGCGCCGTTGTCACGGCGGTGCGCAAGGGTGAACACTGCGACTCGGCAGGCAAACCCGCAACTCGGATACTACGCCGCGTCGCGGTAGTAGTACCGCAATAAACCGCCGAGCCGCTGGCGGCAGCGGATCGGGCCGGCGGATTGGCCGACCTCCGTACCAGGCTGGATGAGCCGGTTGTTCAACCCTTGATGGTTTCGTTCCTCGTGATAATGCGCGAGGAACTGCGACAGGGCTCGTCGAAGAGAAGCTTCGCCGAAGAAGATCATGCGGCTGAGAAGCTCGCTCTTCACGGTTCGCATGAAGCGTTCCATGAAGGCATTCAGATTGGGACTGCGGGGCGGCAGCTTGATGATCTTGGTGCCAGCCGACTCGATGATGTCGCGGAATTCCTGGGAGTATTTTCCGTCACGGTCGAGGATGAGGTAGCGCGAGCTGCTCAGAAAGCCATCGCCTGCGTTTGTCAGATTGCGGGCGGTCTGCTGCATCCAGGCGGAGTCGGGGCTGGTGGTGATGCCAGCGAGTTCGACGCGGCGGGTTTTCAAGTGGATCACGAAGAACAAATAAAACGTGACGAGACCGCCGCGTGTCCAGACCTCAACCGTGGTGAAGTCAGCGGCGGCCAGCACATCCCAGTGGGACTTGAGGAAAGTTTTCCAGGTGGTTTGCCGTTTCCGATCGGGGGCCGGCTCCAGACCGTGGGCCTTGAGGATGTTTTCCACGGTCGTGTCGGAGATGCAGTAGCCGACGTTGGCAAGCGATCCCTGAATGCGGTCGCATCCCCAGGTCGGGTTCTCGCGGGCGAGGCGCAACGCCAAGTCGATGATTTCCTGACGGACGCGCGGTCGACCAGTCGAAATTCTCTTGTCCGAGTAATCCCATTTGCGGGCGATGAGTTGGCGGTGCCAGCGGAGGATCGTGTCGGGGGTGAAGAGAGTCGCAATCTCGGCGAGCGCTTTCCGGCCAAGCGACTTCCCTTTGAGGGCGAGGCGACGGCGCTGGTCGTCGGTGAGCAACAAGCGTTTCGGGCCGAGCTTCTCTCGGAGGATCCGGTTC
>JBFWWA010000128.1:0-9786 GCA_050246455.1 Planctomycetaceae bacterium | reverse complement strand
GCTCCGGCTGATTTCCAGCGGATTGGAAATCATTCGGAAGATGGGCCGATGACGTTGCTGACTCTCCTTGAACGAATCACGCGGCACCTGCCGCATCACGTGAAGTTCATCGAGGAAAAGCGGCAGCACCTCGGCGGGTGACAACGTGAACGAGCCTGATCTGGAAACAAGCGCCGCCGACTGGGTGATCGATCATCCCGCGGCGGCGCACATCTTTGACGAACTCGGCATCGATTATTCGTGTGCCGGCAAGTCGCTGCGATACCTCTGCGAACAGCAGAACCAGGATCCTCAGGCGGTTGTCACCCGTTTGCTTTCAATCATCGCATTCGACGAGACCGAATGAGTCGCGAAGCGCTTCGCGCTAGTAGCGGAAAATAACGTCGGCATACAGCCGGCCTTCCAGAAGATCCTTCCGCGAGGTGACCGGAAATTCGTAACCGGCACCCAGCTCATTCATCTTGCCGAAGCGTTTACGGCCGCCGACGCCGAGAGTGACGATGTCATTCCCCGCGACGTCCGTCGATCCGAGGTTGAAGAGGTCCCCTCCCTCGAAGTTGACGCCCAGATTCTCACCGCTCTTAGTCCAGTGAAACCAGTTTGCCTCGATCAGCGCGTACCAGCTTTCGATGACTTCCACGTCGAGATGGTTCGACCAGTAGAACATCGTGCTTCGCTTTGTCGTATCGGTCGGCTGGCGATAGCCGGCGGCCGACAGCCAGTGCGATCGATCCGAGAGGGCCTTACCTGACGTTGCGAAGAAGTGGAACTCCCCATCTCCCTGGCCCTGGAAGACCTGGTGTTCTCCAGCGTCAAGTTCGAACGTCAGCCCGGCGCTCAGCAGGAATTGGCCGGCAGGATCGCGGATGAGGTTGTATTTCAATCCCGCCGCGACATCCGCCCAGCCTTCATCGTCCGGGACAGCGGCTTCATTGTCGCTGTTGATCCAGATGAAGCCGTCCTTCGTGGCGATGATCGAGAGCCGTTCGGTCAGGGCGATGCGAACCTGCGCCGCGAGATATTGAACGTTGCCCCCCTGAAAGACCGCGTTGCTGTTGGGAATCCAGTGGCTCGCATAGATCGGGCGGATTTCCGTCAGCGTGCGGGGATCTTCAAAGAACAGCGGGTTTGTGATTGGACTGATGAAATCCGAGAAGCACTCGTCGGAGGGAGCAATGCAACCAAACAGGGGGCAAGACTCACAGCAGCCGCCTTTTGATTGTCCCTGGCAGTTCGGGCAGCCGTGGCAGATGTTCTCGCTGTACATGACGGCGTTTTGGGGAGCGCACGACTGATCCATGGACACGGGAGTGATATTCCCGGCAGCCCACGTCGGAACTGCGGGTGCGTTGCTGGAAGCGAACGGAGCGGCCGGCAGAAAGCTGCCGTCGATTTCTGCAGCCTGGGTCACCGTCGCGACACACAAGCAGGTAATTGACCAGGTCAACAGAACTCGCGCTCGCTCTCGAAACATCGCTACCCCTCCTGGGAACTTCTACAATCGATCGTCCCAACGGGCTATCGCCCTATTCGGCATACCAAATCGAACACGATCGACCCTTGACTTCGATGAAATCGTTGAGAGCGGGAGATACCCCGAATCCGGTACAGATTAACGCAATCAGCCCGTCAAACCGTACGATTTCTCAACGGCATACCACTCCAATTGACCGATCGTCAGGACTCGCAGAATTAAGTCACTTTTCGCAATCGTTGATGCTTTAATTGACGCGTCTTTCCGCCATCGGGGGCGCACGCCTCCCACACGATCGCTGAGCTCGTGTTGAGTGCCGGGAGCAGGTACCCGGTATCGAGTCCGTTCATTCGAACGGACGGGTGGCTAGGGCGCTCAAGGAATTCCCGCTCGTTGAAAGATCTCCATGGCCCCAGCGTCGCGCGCATGTTTCCCACTGGGGCCGCCGCGCGCTCTGGCGGATTCTGTACCAGAACTGCGTCGGCGCGCGACAATGCAAATTCGCCAGCCGGTGAGCGCCCCAGACACGGTTCGGAGCGCGTTCATTTCGGAGCGCGTTCATTCGCAGGGTGTGGCCGATTTCGCGAGAGTCACGCCCTTTTCAGAGCGTGTCATCCGGCCCGCTGATTCCGAAGCGCATTCGCAAGGTGCAGAATGCGACCTGCGGGCCCAATCCGGGGCGAATCGACGGCGATATCGAAGGAAGGTGCGGCCATTGGCCAGGTCTGCGCGAAACGATTGCGCAGTCCCAGATTCGAAGTCGGCGAAGAAGCAGGGGCGATCGCGCGCCAGCCTATTTGTGGTAGCCGAGGCCGCGCATCACGTCGTACAACTCTTCGAACGTGATGAAACGACGGCGATGCCGGAGCTTGTACTGGTCGATGGCTTCCGCGAGTTCATTGACCTCGGGGCGATCCGACGAGTACGAGTTGCTGAATTGTCGACGTTCCGGTCCGCCGGGGCGCGATTCGCTGGCGACCTGACGACGGTCGATGAATTCAACGGGCTTTTGCTCGATGACAGGCTGCATTACGATACTCCCAACGCCAGAGACGCAGACGTCTCAAACGTAGGTCGCCTTTCTAGCGAGAGCAAATGGTTTCCGGCAGAAATTTGTTCGGATGTCCAGTTTCGTCGTCACCGGAGCAGCCCGCTCGAGGCCCCCTCACTTCTGACGATGAGAGAACCGCGAAGTGTGGTCGCGACGATTGTGCGGATTGTAGAGGAGGGAAGCCGGGTTCGATGGGCGCGTGGATCGACTCCGTTCTTATCCCCGGTTTTTTCAAGCTTTTCCCGGCGCTGTGATTAGATCGGACGGCGATGACCACCAGGATTACGCTACTCGGTTCGGGCGCTATGGCAACGGCTTGCTCGATTCTGCTGGCCGAGCAGCCCGAGCAGCAGGTCACCATTTGGGCCCGCGACCCCGGCGAAGCCCGCGATTTGATCGAGAATCGTGAAAACAGCAGGCTCCTGCCGGGCGTGAAACTTCATCCCTCTGTGAAGGTCTATCACGACGTTGCGCAGGCCATCGACGGGGCCGAAGTTTATGTCGCCGCCATTCCGTCGAAGTTCCTTCGGTCGGCCCTGACGGAGATTCGCGGTCATCTCCGGTCGGAAACACCGGTCGTCACCGTCATCAAGGGGCTGGAAGAAGCGACGTTTCAAAGGCCGAGCGAGATCATTGCCGATGTCATCGGGACCCGCCTGGTGGCGGCGCTTTGCGGCCCGAGTCATGCCGAAGAAGTTGCGCGGCGGCTCCCCGCGAGCGTTGTTGCCGCTTGTCCCGATGAAGGGTTCGCCCGCCGCGTCCAGGGGATGTTCAACACCGACCGTTTTCGCGTTTACACCAACCGCGACATCATCGGCGTCGAACTGGCGGGGGCTCTCAAGAATGTGATCGCCATTGCCGCCGGAATCTGCGACGGCCTGGGGTACGGCGACAACGCGAAGTCTGCGCTCATTACGCGCGGACTCGTCGAAATGACGCGCTTCGGCGTGTCGCTCGGAGCGGATGCGCTCACCTTCCGCGGGCTTGCAGGGATGGGAGATCTCGTTACCACCTGCTTCAGCCGGCACAGTCGCAATCGCGGGGTCGGCGAGCGCCTCGGGAGAGGTGATCGTCTCGAGCAGATCGTCGCGGAGATGAGCGCCGTCGCGGAAGGCGTGACGACGACACGCAGCATTCACGCGCTTGCGGTGAACAAGCAAATCGAAATGCCCATTACTGCAGCCGTCCACGCCGTGCTTTTTGAAGGAATGTCGCCGCTTGAAGCGACGACATCGCTGATGGAACGCGCGCCGGGGGACGAGTCGCTTTGACAGCGGCTGCTAACGGATCCCTCCGTCATTACGGAATTCGCGCACGATTTTCCAGGCGTCGATCGCGTCACGCGTGTTGCGTACGTCGTGGACGCGGAGAATATCGGCCGATTGTTCCGCAAGCGCAATTGAGACGCCGAGAGTACCAGCGGAGCGCTCATCGACGTTCCGCCCAAGCGCTTTGCCGAGAAACCCCTTCCGCGAATGACCGATGAGCACCGGGCGCCCCAGCGCGCGAAATCGCTCGACGTTCGACAGTATCGCAAGATTGTGGACCGTCCGTTTGCCGAACCCGACACCGGGGTCGAGTACGATGCTTTCCCGTGCAATCCCCGCGCGTTCCAGTGAGTCGAGCCGCTCCTCGAAGAAGTCGCAGATTTCGGCGATGACATCGCCGTAACGGGGATCGACCTGCATCGTCTGCGGCGTTCCCTGCATATGCATGCAGATGACCCCGGCACCGTGCTCGCGGCAGACTGCAGGCATTGCATCGTCGAAACGAAGTCCGGCGATGTCGTTGACAATCGTCGCGCCCGCCTCGAGTGCCCGGGCCGCGACCTCCGCTTTCGTCGTGTCGATCGAAATCGGGATTTTTGTCGCTTTTGCGAGTTCAGCAATAACAGGAACGACTCGCCGCAGTTCTTCGTCGAGATCGACGATCGCCGCCCCGGGGCGAGTCGATTCCCCGCCGATGTCGAGGATGTCGGCCCCTTGATCAATCAGCGACAGGCCATGCTGCACGGCGGCTTCAATGGCGAAGAAAGAGCCCCCGTCCGAGAAGCTGTCAGGGGTGACATTCACTATTCCCATGATCAGGGGATTGATTCCGAGTTCCCACTCCCTGTCACGGTACTTCCAGGTTCGGATGCAACTGTTCATTTTCGTCGTATGTCCCGGCGGGATAGGACCTTTGCGGCTTCGGGCGACAGGTCAGGGATGTCATCGGCCGCGGGTCGCTTCATCGTAACGAATGCGATCTTTCTCCAGTGTATCCGCCGCCGAGGGGGCAACTCAGCGCAATTCGTCGCTTCTCGGGGGCCACTGACGAGTTTCAAGCTAGAGTAGGATTGAGCCCGGCTGACCCTTGAAATGTCGCTTCATTCGGCGGATACTCCGCGATCGGAAAGATTTGTGGAAAATACGTATTCATCGAATTTTCCCCGTTTTGGTTTGACAATGACGTGTCGGTTGGTATTTTGGGCAGCATAAACTGTCCAAGAGGTCTGTAATAGCGCTCCGACCGAGGTAATAAGCTCACTGCATCCGTGAATCGAGTGTCCGTGATTTCGAGGCGCGTAGGACGCTCATTCGCTTTCAACTTTGTGGCGCGTCTCGAATGTCCATCAGAGAAGTCTCAGGAGAATGACGCATGACTCGTAAAATGCTCGGTCTGGTCTGTGTGGCCGGACTCGTGCTCGCGCTCGCGGGCACCGACGTGAAGGCCGGCGATTGTGGTTGTCCGGCTCCGGCTCCGACCTGCGGATGCCCGGCTGCTGACACCTGCTGCAAGCCGAAGAAGCGCTTCAGCCTCTTCTCGAAGCTCCGCAACCGCTGCAAGAAGAGCGACAGCTGCGGCTGTGGCAGCCCTTGTGCACCTGAGCCCAGCTGCTGCGCTCCCGAGCCCAGCTGCTGTGCCCCGGCTCCGACCTGCTGTGCTCCGGCTCCGGCCCCGAGCTGCTGTGCTCCGGCTCCGGCCTGTGCACCGGTTGCTCCGTCGTGTGCGGCTCCGGCTGCACCTCCGGCCGACGCACCGGCTCCGCCGCCGGCCGAAGCTCCTCCGGCCCCGAAGGCCTAAGACCAGTTTCGACTGGTTCGCGATTGAAAAGCGGGTTCATTCTTTCGGGAATGGGCCCGCTTTTGTTTTGCGCTGAGCGCGGCGCACCGGCCCGATCGGTTTTGGAAAGCGAGAAGCCCGCAAACAAGTCCGCGATAACGTCTCGTGACATCCTTCGGAGAATCGCAGGAGAGACCCGCCGCTAATCGTCCCAATGCTCGCGGTCGTGATGCCAGACGGCAAAACCGATGGCCGCACCGATGCAAACTGCAAGCGGTAGAAAAGCGGGGGCATCTCGGAACCAGACCCACCCCACGAACGCACCGGCACTCATGAGTCCCAGCAGATGCCGTTTGCGCTGTGTGAACATTGCTCGGTCCAATGCTCCCGCATCGGGCTGAAACCGGCCGCTATCGCCGCTCCATCGGCAAGCGTTCAAGCGATTGCTCCTTCACTCGATACACCCAGCACTCCCACTCGGGAGCTGCGAAGTTGGCATGGACCTGGGAAATGTCCGTGATGCCCGGACGAAAGCGACCGCGCAGCAGGTCTCCGCTCAGATCCGGCGTATTCACGACGTAATCGATGCTTCGATCTGCAGGATCCGCCTCAACGAGCAGCAGGATCTTTGAAGTGGTCGCCGAGCGAAGCCGCGAAATCCGCTGCTGGAACTGTTCGTATCGGATGCGGGAAAACGCCGCTTCATTCACAGCGGCGTGGAGACTTCCTGGTTCGGTTGAGCCGAATGTCACGGCGACCTGGATCGCAATCAGACTCGTCCACCAGATCGGCATCAACCGGCGACGTTCTTGCTTCCAGACGCCGATCAGCCAGACCGACGCGCCGGCAAAGAGGAGCAGCCAGAGCGGCGCGGCTTCGAAGACGTAATGCCAGTTCATGATCCCCACAAACCAGTACGGGACATGCACGGCGAAAAGAGAGATGATCGCAAGGGGTATCAGCAGCCAGCGTCGATCCTTTCCGCAGCACAGCAGCAGGAAGACGACCGCCCCCCCGGAAAGTAAGGGCAGAGAAAAAGTCCAGTGTGTCGCGGCGAGGTATCGATCTCGCAGATTGTGACGAGCAAGTTTGAGCGTGAGGTTCTCGGCCCAGCGGTCATAGTTGTCGATTACCTTCGGCCCGAGCTTCGTCTCACCACGCGCCACGTTATGGAATCCGTAAACATGCCGCGGCGTATAGGTGTCTGTGTAAAGCTGGTAGGGCGAAACGAACGCGTTCCCCGTGATCGCGTGATTGACGAACAGAAGATAAATCAGCCCCGCCGCGACCGGCGCACCGAGGGCGAGTGTTCGCCGCAGGCGATCGATGAGCGTCATCGGGATCTGGCTGTCGTTCGCATTTCGCATGAGCTGGATCACCTGCCAGATCCCGAACGGCAGGCCGACTCCCGCGGCGGTCATCGGCCGGCAGAGCATCGCGAAAGAGAGCCCGCAGCCGCAGAACACGAAATCTCTCGTTCGTCCGGTGCGCTGCATTCTCAGGAACAGAAAGACGAAGAGCGACAGGCCGACGAGTGTGGGATGATGCGCGAGGAGCAGGTTGCTGAATAAGCCCAGCCCCGGGGAAAGCGCGGTCAATGCTCCCGCAAGAAAACCAACACCGTTGCCGCCGAGCTCTCGTCCCGCCCAGAAAGTCAGCATCGCGGAGAACGCTCCGGCCAGCCAGTGTCCCCAGTACGGGTGACCCGCAGCGAGAAACGGCGCCATCCACGCGCCGGTCCCGGGAAAATAACGGCTTGCGAATCGTCCCTCGTTCACGACATGCATCTGGTCGAAAAGCTCGGGCATCGTCGGGTGACTCGGATACGAGAGCCGCCCCGCGAGAAACGTCTTCGCCTGAAACAGGTAGCTGTACTCGTCGTGATAAGCGGGTGGAAGATCGCCGAACCGGAGATTGAGCTGACCACCGACGCGCGTTTGCGCGATCCCCCAGCTCGTCACGAGTGATGCCACGGCAACGAGGCAGGCAAGCACCCATGCGCGCCAATCGGCCCGATCATCCGCCGCACTCGGTTTCGTCGCCGATCCGAACCAGGAATCGAAGAAGCCGTACGTCCGGGCCGTTTTGTCATTCGTCCGACGTGACCAGAACCAGAAGAGGGGCCCCGCCAGAAGGAGAACGAAAAACAGCGTGGAATCGAGTCCGATCGCGAACAGCCAGCCGAACCACCCACCCCCCGAACGGGCCATCTCCCGGATGTAATGAATCTGTGACGGTGCGATGAATGCGACGGCGATGAGCCAGCCGAGAATCTGAGCCAACGTCGCGCGGATGGTCGAGCTGCGCGCTAAGGTGATCGGTTCCGGCATCGGCTCGAGGTTTCAATCGAAGAAAGGGACACTCGGCACTGGCGGTCGCAGCCCGGCAAAAACAGAGAAGCCAGTCGTCATCGTAATTCCACACGATGGGGTATGCCAAGATGAGCTGCACCACCAACGGCTGACTCTTGGCGCCGATTGCACGCGAACTACCGAAGCGATACGCTTGAATCCGCCTGCGGAATCTCTGAATCCTGACACCTGAATCCTGAGACCCACATCCACCATGCCGATCGCGACCGACTCACCGCTGCTTCGACTTCATTCCGACGACAACATCGCCATCGCTCGTCGTTCTGTTCCTAAAGGGACGTCGGTTCTCGTTGAGGAAGCGGGTGAGGTCCGCACGAACGATGCCATCGATATTGGCCACAAGGTCGCGATCCAGTCGCTCCCGCGGGGTACGGGTGTTCGAAAATTTGGACAGGTCATCGGCTTCACAACGGAAGATGTCCGCCCCGGCGACTGGATCCATTCCCACAACCTCACAGCCGGGGAACTCAGTCTCGACTACGCCTATGCGAGCGAAGTTCCCCCCGATCCTGCGCCGATTACCGGTCGGACCTTCCTGGGATACCGGCGACCCGACGGCCGCGCGGCGACACGGAACTACATCGCGCTTGTGAGCACGGTGAACTGCTCGGCAACGACATCGAAATACGTTGTCGATCGGCTCGACCGGTCGCTGATCGCGCAGTTCCCGAATATCGACGGCATCATCCCCTTAATTCATAAAGGGGGATGCGCGATGCAGTACGGCGGTGCCGATCACCAGCAGCTGGCGCGCGTTCTTGCCGGCTTTGCAAAGCACGCGAACATCGCGGCTTATCTCGTCATCGGTCTCGGCTGCGAGACCGGGCAGGCATCGTTTCTGGCGGATCATCACCGTCTCACTCAGTTGACGATTCCCGGCCAGAAGAAGCCGGAATTGCCGCTGATCATGAACATTCAGGAGATCGGCGGCGTCAAGAAGACCGTCGATCGCGCCCTGGGGGTTCTGAAAGAAATGCTCCCCGAGGTCGATAAAGCCCGGCGCGTCCCGATTCCGGTCTCGGAACTGGTGCTCGGAACCAACTGCGGCGGCAGCGACGGCAACAGCGGCGTCACCTGCAATCCTGCACTCGGAATTGCGAGCGACATTCTTGTCGCTCACGGCGGCACCTCCATCCTGGCGGAGACTCCCGAGATTTACGGAGCCGAGCACATTCTGACGCGCCGCGCCGTGAGCCAGGCTGTGGGTGAAAAGCTGATCGAGCGGATCGAGTGGTGGAAGAAGTACACCGGATTCTTCGGCGTCGAGATCGACAACAATCCGTCGGTGGGTAACAAGAAGGGGGGACTCACCACAATCTACGAAAAGTCCCTGGGGGCAATCGCAAAAGGGGGGAACACGGCGCTCAAGGCAGTCTACGAGTACGCGGAACCAGTCACCGAGAAAGGCTTCGTGGTGATGGACACCCCTGGCTATGACCCCGCCTCCGTCACCGGAATCATCGCGGGGGGAGCCAACATTGTCGTCTTTACAACGGGGCGCGGCAGCTGCTTCGGCTGCAAGCCGGTGCCGACCATCAAGGTCGCGTCGAACACCCCGATGTACGATCGCATGCTCGATGACATGGACATCGACGCGGGACGAATTCTGGATGGTGTGAGCGTGGAAACCGTCGGCAGCGAGATCTTCGAAATGATGATCGACGTCGCCAGCGGCAAGAAGACGAAGAGCGAAGAGCAGGGGATTGGGGAAGAAGAGTTCTGCCCCTGGAGCATCGGTCCGACCCTCTGAGCGTCGCGTCTCAAGCAAGTTTTAATCGGCCCCCCACGAAAGGCGTCGTGGTTGCGGGCCGATTATTTTTTCCGTCTTTCCTATCTTCTCGGGG
>JBFWWA010000127.1:0-9857 GCA_050246455.1 Planctomycetaceae bacterium | reverse complement strand
CGCTTCTTGTTGAGGGTGCCGATCGTCTTCCAGCCGGAGCGGCTCTTGAGATCGGGAGTCTCGCAGAACATGGCCAGCCCCTCCGTCAGCCAGAGGGGGTTATCGGCGAGGCGCGTGTGCAAACCGGAATTGAAGGCGATCTGATGCGTCGCCTCATGGACGACGGTGGCGAGGTTGTAGGCAGACGCCTCGAGCCGTGCGGAGATGTCGGACCGATTCCTTCCACCGGTCTTCGGAAGATCCGCGGTGAGATCGTAGTGCACCATGCGATTGGTCGGAACGGAATAATACCCGTGTGATGAACGTCCCTGTTCGCCGGCGTCCTTGAGCGCGAATTCGGCGAAGCTCGTCCGGTTGGGGAGAATGACGGCGACGAGGGGAAACTCCGGCTCATGCAGTTCGAGTTTCTTTGTCCGCCAGAAATCGAAGAAGCTTTTGAAGAGCGCTTCAAGAACCGATCCGCACCATTCGGCGTATTCCCGGTCGGCGGCGCTCACGATGAGGTAATGTTTCGTCCTCGTCAGCGTGAAACTGCCGCCGAGTTCCTTGAGGAGTTCCGCGCCGAGTTCGTCGGCCGCCATCGGTGCGAAGTTCCTGCCAGATTCTTCGCGGCTCTCCATTCGATCCGGTGTGACGTTCCAAAGCCGCCCGTCGCGCCCAAACAGCAGCACCCCTCCGTCTTCGGCGGTAACGACGATTTTCCCCTCGACGTCACGGCTGTTGCCTTTTGAATCCGCGAACTTCATTCGGACGAGTGCATCGTCGCCGTTCACAAGACGGGGACACATGCCCGCGATGAGTAACGTGAAACACAAGAAAAACGTCTGCGCGCACGCCGACTTCAAGGTCGCAATCGCCTGGGCGTACTTCGTTCGAGCGGCTTGCATGTTCATGTTCGAGCGATCAGTAACCGAATTGCGGAGCGGCGAATCTTCATTGTATCGCAAATCGGGGCATGTTCCGGAAATGGTCGGAACTCGAATTCACTTGTCCTTCATATTGCCATGTCGCCTGAAGCGGCGGGTTGTATCGCTGCCGGGTCCCCCCTACGATTCGCGAAGAGCCACACAATTTCTCGCCGGAGCCCGTTCCATGAAGCCCGACCCTCATCCGGCAGCCGCCGATCGTCAACCGAATCTCCTGCTGGGCGAAACGAGCCCGTACCTTCTCCAGCACGCCTACAACCCCGTGGAATGGCACCCGTGGGGAAGCGATGCAATCGAGCGTGCCCGAGCACTCGATCGCCCGATCTTTCTGTCGATCGGCTACAGCGCCTGTCACTGGTGCCACGTGATGGAGCACGAAAGCTTCGAGAACGTCGAAATTGCGCGCCTCATGAACGAGTATTTCGTGAACATCAAGGTCGATCGAGAGGAGCGACCCGACCTTGACCAGATCTACATGAGCGCGGTGCAGGCCCTCACGCGGCGCGGCGGCTGGCCGATGTCGGTGTTCCTGACGCCTGACCTCAAACCGTTTTTCGGCGGGACCTATTGGCCCCCCGTCGCACGAATGGGAATGCCCGGCTTCGCGGACGTCGTGGAGCAGGTCCACCGCGCCTGGGTCGAGCGAAGAAGCGACGTGGAGCGTGGCGCAGCCGAACTGACGAATGCGGTTGTTCAAATGGGGCAACTCGAGTCCGAGCAGAGCCCGCTCAAAACAGTTCTGCTCGAGAATGCGGAACGGTCGCTGTTGCGATCCGCCGATCGTGCGCATGGCGGGTTCGGGGGAGCTCCGAAGTTTCCGCACCCGATGGATATCCGCGTGCTGCTGCGCACGCATCGACGCTTTCAGAACGAGGACTCGCTTCAAGTCGCTCTGCTGTGTCTCGACAAGATGGCAGCCGGCGGAATCTATGATCATCTGGGGAGTGGATTCCATCGCTATTCGACAGACGCGCGCTGGCTTGTTCCCCACTTCGAGAAAATGCTTTACGACAACGCGCTTCTGACGTCGGCGTATCTCGAAGCCTTTCAGCTCACGGGCAACGAGAACTACGCCCGCGTCGCCCGCGAAACCCTCGACTACACGCTGCGCGAAATGACGCATCCCGACGGCCCGTTCTACAGCACTCAGGACGCCGACAGTGAAGGAGTTGAAGGCAAGTTCTTCGTCTGGACCGAGCGGGAGATCGTCGACGTTCTCGGCCCGGAAGACGCGCGACTCTTCAATTACTGCTACGACGTCACCGCGGAGGGGAACTGGGAAGAGCAGAACATTCTGAACCGCGTGAAAACGCACCAGCAGGCGGCGCGGATGCTGTCGATGTCGGAAGCGGAACTCGAATCGGTACTGGAACGAAGCCGCGCGAAACTCTACGAAGCGCGGTCGAAACGGATTCCTCCGGGACGTGATGAAAAGATCCTCGCGTCCTGGAACGGGCTGATGATTGCGGCGATGTCGCAGGGAGCGCGAGTCCTCGGCCAGGAGCGATACGCCGCTACGGCGCGGCAGGCCGCCGACTTCGTGCTCGCGCAGATGCGAGGCTCGAGCGGCCGGCTGCTTCACTCATTCAAAGACGGCCGGGCGCGGTTCAACGCCTACCTCGAAGACTATGCGTTCGTTCTCGACGGACTGGCGGAGCTTTATCAGGCGACGTTCGATTCGAAGTATGTCGACGCGGCCCTTGAACTTGCCGAAACGCTCCTTGCCCGATTCCGGGACACACGCGGCGGTGGGTTCTTTTTCACCTCGGATGACCACGAGGAACTCATCACGCGGCAGAAGGATTCGCAGGACAACGCGACCCCGTCGGGAAATGGAATGGCTGCGACGGCGCTACTGAAACTCGCGAGGATCTGCGGACGCTCGGACCTCGAAACCAGGGCCGTCGAAACTCTGGAAATGGTTTCGGGGCTGCTTGCCCAGGCGCCGATGGCGGGCGCCCAGTCGCTGATTGCGCTCGATTTTCTGCTCGGCCCCACGCACGAGGTCGTCCTCGTGGAAGGTCAGGATGGGAACGAAGCTGCGGAAATGCTCCGAACGATCGACCTAAGATTCCTCCCCAATAAGGTTCTCCTTCTGAAGTCCGCGACGCTCACGGAAGAATCGATTCCGCAAGCGCTGAGCGGATCATTGGCCGGCAAGACGGCTAAAGAGGGACGGGCGACTGCGTACGCGTGCCAGTTCGGAACATGCCTCGCGCCGACAACGGAGATCAGCGAACTGCTGAACACTCTCGAATCGCGCTAGCACGCAATTCGCGGAAGCATCGCAGCGGGCAAAAGTGAGATCCCGGGAGAGGCGTCAACGCAAAGTCGCCAGACCGATGCAATGAACGGGGCTTCCACTTCGTTCAGAATTCCGATGGCGCCGTCGCAACAGGCTCTTCTTCGACCGCCATCTGGATGTCGATGTTGATTTCGTTGCTTCCCTCTTTGACGGAGCGGTGCATGTTCGAGCGACGGTTGAATTCGGAAGGAAAGCGCTGCTTGCCGTCGGGTCCCTTGGCCTCGACTTCGACAATGTGCTCACCGACCGCCGCTCCGGGAACGTCCCGAACGTAAAACAATCGATAGACCCCCTCCGCATCGGTCAATCCCTGCGAAGGGGCAATGCCCCCTTCGTTTTTTGAACTGACCGGGCGAAAGAGCACGTTCACGTTCTCGACCGCTTTGCCGTTGAGCGTCACTTTTCCGGTCACCGTTCCCAGTACGGGACGCTTCGTGTCCGGAGCCATCACCTGCGAACTGAGGTAATACGCGCCCCATACCATCAGGATGACGACGACGGCGCCAGGACCAACCTGGAACAGGAACTCTCGGATGCCGCCGGCGTAATCGGTTTGTGCGTCGGGATTTGGCTGTTCGACATCCTGCCAATAGGCATCCTGCGATTTCTTCGGCACTTTCAGCGTTGCGCCGCAGGACGAGCAGAGGACTTTCATCCCGATTTTCTCGTCCGAGACTTTCAGCTTTCGGCCGCAACTGCACGAGAATCTGATGGACATTGGCCGTCCCTGCTCCGCGTTCAATCCGATTGAGGGGATTCGATCTTCGCTGGTATTACACTGCTCGAGGCTCTCGGCGAATTGCGCCGCTCATTGCGTCATCCAGTTTTCGACATTGACACCATCCTGCATCGCCCCCAGATTCTGAAATGTTCTGAGATCGATGTTCTCGTTGATGGCGTGCACGCTGCCGTCGGCAAACGCCGCCTGCATGATGCCCCCCGAGTGATCGCTCCCCGGGTTGTCGAAGTGAAACGCCTTGTTCGGCGTGTTCCTGGTGCTGAACAGAGTCGCCGGTCCGCCCCAGGCCCATCCGTCGCTGCTGATGAGATGCTGTTCGTTCGGATCGGTCGGGATGTCGTTGAGGTTGAGATCCTCGCCGTTGAGCCGGAGCACCTCGCCAATCATGATGACTTGCGACGTGCCGTCAGCGACGTCTGCAATGCGCGTCTTGCTGTTGACGAAGAACATACCGAGGAATTCCGAACGGGGCAGCCACGCTAATTGCGGATCGAGCGGCACCTGCTGCTGAATCTGCTCGTTAGTCATGCAATACGTTCCCCGGTGGGGGATCGGGATGACGTCGGACCAGCCGAGCCCGGAGCCGATGCAGGCGCCGTAATCGTTGCCTCCCTTGGCCCAATTGACGTCGATGCGTTTGACGAAGTTGTAGCGGTTGACGTTCATATCGCCGCGCCGGGTCGGGCAGTAGAAGGCGGGAATATCGGTCTGGGCCGGCATCTCCAGGTTGGAGACCTGCTCACCGTTATCGCGGACGTTGCGGAAGAATCTCCATTCGTCGTAGCAGTTGTTCTGCTCGATCTGCGGCAGCATCTGCAGCATCCAGCTCGTCCCATGCAGTCCGAAGCCGGGGTCGTAGATCGGCTCATCTTCATCCGTGTAGCGCTGCAGGTTGATGTTGATTGCATCAAAGAACAGGTTCGAGATCATTCCAGGCGGGAAACAGCGGTTGATGTCGTGATAGTTGTGCAGTGCCAGTGCAATCTGCTTGAGATTGTTCGCGCACTGCGTGCGGCGGGCCGCCTCCCGAGCTTGCTGAATGGCGGGAAGCAGGAGAGCGATGAGGACGGCGATAATCGCGATAACGACGAGAAGTTCGATCAGCGTGAAACCAGACCGAAACGAGCGACGCGACACGTGACACCTCCACTTCAACAATCGAGAACCGGCCCCTCGTACGAAGGTTCGAGCGAACCCACGGGATGAAAGTGAATTAAGGCAATTTCAAAGGGCGCATCCGCGCCTGGTAGCTCCGAATTGGTTTAATATCAAATGATTGCCTCGACGTGGAGCACTCGTACGTCGGCGGCGGGTCAACTGCTGAGGCCTGCTCGCAAACTCCGGAGCGTTCTCGACTTCGGAACTCACGAACTTTCCATGCTACCGACAAGTCGGCGATCCAGTCAAAAGGAAAATGGGCCGGTTAGGAAAAACAAAACCGACGGGCAGGTAAGGTCATCCTGCCGCCGGGAATTCTCAGTGAATCTACCGAAATCCGCGTGCTCGACGCGACAGTCAGTCCCGCTTGGAGCCTTCGGCAAGTCCCGTGGCTTCATCGCTTCAACGAGAATATGCGGCTGGGTCGATTGTTCCGACCTGTTACCACCGTCTAGAAATCCCCGTCTGAACAGCCGCGGCCTCCTCCCGAACGATCGAACCCCATCCGAATACTTTCGATGGCATCCGCGGTGATGCGGGCTCATCATCGCGCGGCTCGGGAAGACTGTCTGCGATGTCGGCGCGCCAATTCATTTTTTCTCGCTCTTGCCTTCGGCCTCAGAATTGATCTCCGCAGGATCTTGTTCTGCTGGCCGAGTCGCCAGTTCTGCGATCTTCTGGCGGAAAATTTTCTTGGGCATCTCCGGGACGGCAATTCTCCATCCATTCTTCAGGCCGGGCTTCGCTTCAAACTTTGGCCCAGGGTGCGGCGATCCAACAGTATACGGCCCAAAGCTGAACGCACTGCCGACGCGAACTCCCTTTCCATCTGATCCCACCTTAATCAGCGAGATCGCATGCAGGTGATACGACTCGGCCGGCCAACGGACTAGCGGGGTCCACGCCTTGCCCGCGATCGGACTCGGCTCGTCATAAAAGCTTTTGGCGAATCCAAGACCATCAATCAACATCCCACCATCCGCGATCAACACTCGTCTAGTGTTATCTCGCGAAATCCAATCCAGTGAACCGATGACGTTCGATTGGCGGACGAACAAGCATTCGGCACGCAACGTCGGGTCGCGCAATTCAGAGAGGAGATCCACTTCCATTGCAACTTCCGTATCGACGATTGCCGGGACACGCTCAGGGCATAGGATCACTTCGTCAAATGGCACACCCATGTTCACGGTGACATTTTGCTCCGTGTATTGTCCGTCGGGGCTTTTCAGCATCACCAGGTAGTCGCCGTATCGCTTGAGTCCAAAATCAACAAAACCATTCGGATCCGAAACTTTCTCCAAGTCAATGCGTTCTGGGTTGGTGTTGGTATGAGTTTGGTTTGACAGACTTACCTTGAATCCAACCGCTGGTAGACCATCCGCTTTCCCGAGGACAAGGCGAAACTTCACGGGACTGAACTCGACTGAAACAGGACGCGTGACGAGCGCTTCCAGCTTGGCAAGAATTGCCTCGTCGGTATGAACTCCCCGAGCCACGACTGCTTGCAGCGCGTTGTCGCTGCGTTGTGTGACGAGATAGACCATCACGCACGCGGCCATCGAAGCAATCGCAGCGAGGATCGACGTCATCAGCATGAGACGTTGAGTCATCAGCTTCTCCTTCATCGAATCGAACCAGAGTTTGCGGGCGATAGCGCGCGGGTCGCCGAAGCGATCGAGGACTTTCTGAATCGCCGTTTTCTCGTCGCTTGTGAAATGCAGCTCCCGATTGAGCGCGCACGACAGGTGATCCGACAGCTCGTCGACGATGTCGCTCCGCAATGTCGCGGGTTCGTCGTCGCGCGGCTCGGGCAGACTGTCTGTGATATCGTCTCGCCAGTTCACACCGAACTCCAGGTCTCATGGAACGGATGGGTCGCGTCGGAATTCGATCACGCGGAGAACGCAACGCCTCCTTCACCGAGGACTCCCTGCACGCCGCGGGAGAAGTCGGTCCACTCCTGCTTGCGGGTGGCGAGGGCCTTCTCGCCCGCCGAAGTGAGGCGGTAATACTTTCGTCGCCGGCCGTCCGCTTCTTTCCACGACGAAGCAAGCAGCTTCTGGCGTTCAAGCCGGTGCAGGGCGGGGTAGAGGCTCCCCTCTTTGAGCTCGAAATAACCCTTCGAGCGGCCAGCCACTTCCTGAGCGATTTCGTAGCCGTAGGTCGTGCCGTGCGACACAATTTCGAGGAGCAGCATTTCGACTGTGCCCCAGAGCAATCGAGAATCCATGACTTTGCCTCCAATACATCGATCGTCGATGCATTAGTACATAACCGGGCTATGCATAGGCGTCAAGAACAATCCGGCCGGGCGATTGCGGATTTTTGATTGCGGAGTGCGGATTGGAAAAAGGGGCCATAATTGGAACATCGCTCCCGCCATCATCCTCTCGCCATCCTCGATCTTCGACATCACCCGCCAGTGAGTCGGCTCTTGAGGGCCCGGGCGGAATTCGCGGAATCGCTTGCTCCGCAAATCGCTCCGCTGACGGCGATGCGGGTTGCGCCGGCGGCCTTCAGTTCATCGAGATTCGCGGCCGTGATGCCGCCGATGGCGAACCACGGAAGTGAGATCTCCTCCGCGACCTGCCGCACGAAGTCGAGCCCCGCCAACTCGTCGAACTGCTTCGTTCCCGAACTGAAGACCGGGCCCACGCCGATATAGTCCGCACCATCAAGAACCGCCTGCCGGGCCTGCTCGATCGTGTGGGTCGAGACACCTACCAGTTTACTAGGCCCGACGATGAGACGCGCCTCGCGAACGCTCAGTTCGTCCTGACCGACGTGAACTCCGTCGGCATCGGTGACAACCGTGAGGTCAGCACGGTCGTTCATGATGAAGAGGGCACCCGCTTCGCGCGTCCACTCGCGGACCCGCTTTGCGTGTTCGATCAGTTTCCGATCGGTGAGCGACTTCTCGCGGACCTGCACAATATCGACGCCCCCGGCGAGGGCATTCCGGATCGCCGGGCCCGAGCCGCGCGCGCAGAGCGATTCGGTGACGAGCAGATACAGATTGCGTCCCGCGAGCCGCGCCTGATTGCTCGCCGTCGTGCCGATTGCCTTTTCGAGCGTGTAGAGCCGGTAGCGGAGCGATTCGATCGCCTTCCCGAATTCCGCGGAGTGGAGCTTGCCGACTTCTTCGAGCGTGCGGAAGGCTTCCTGAGTCCGCTTGAAGGCGGCGGTGGCGACGTCGAGAAGATTGCTTCGCGACCCCTCTGCCGATGTCGAGATTCCGGTGCCGACGTCGAGCTGTGTTTCGCGAGCGGCGAGAAGTTCGCCGATTGGAATCGATTTCAGAGCCTCCGCCAGATCGTGCCGCAGATGTTTGAGCCGCGTATTGAGATGCTTGTCGCCCAGCGCGAAGCGGGCGAAGTCTTCGACGACGCGCAGCCCTTCGCGCGCACGGTTCGCGGCCGCGTCGATCATGCGCAGCGAGTGCAATCTTTCGGCGGCATTCGGATCTGAACGTGAGAGTGAAAAGTCGACGTCGAGGGGATCATCGTCGTCATCCTCTTCATCACGGAGCGAAAGCAGGGATTCGAGCGATCCGGCATCAATGCCGTGCGGTGCGAGAATCTCCGCGGCGAACGACTTGACCGCAACCAGCCCCCAGAGCAGGTGCTCCGTGCCGACTTCCGCGTTCTGTCCCGTGCGATGCGCGGCGCGCTCCGCTTCGGCAATAACTCGATCGAGCGTTGAACTCCTCGGAACCGGGGAAGCGGTCTCGCAGGACATCGGGATGGAAATCGGCTCGTTTTCCGATTCCATGTCGCCATCGCCCGCCGATTCGAACTTCGGCAACACGCCGAAGGTGACAAGAATCTGTGCTGCGCGAGATTCCGAGTCGACCAGCGCTTCGAGAAGGTGCAACGGCTCGACTTCTCGCGCATTCTCCGCGCGGGCGCCTTCTGTGGCATGGCTGAGGGCACGGCGAGCACCGGCTGTCCACTGAGGTTCCAGCATCCGTTTCAATCCGGCGACGGGGGTACACACCGCCGGGTTGGAGTGCGGCGGGGGTTACGGCGATATCAGTTCTCGCTGCCAATTCTGAATCAAATGCGGACCGGTTTGCAAACGAGGCCCGATGCTCAAGGTGGCGGGAAGTCCCACTGCCGATTTCGGCCCAGGGGCCACCCGCTCGGATCCCCGTCGCCTCGTCGGAGCCTCATATCAACACACGGGAATTTGACCCTTTCCCCCGTCCTTGCCGAAGTGGGCAGGCGGTAATAGAATTCCGGACAGTCGGCGGGACCAAAGAACGGGACGGATGTATCGATTGGATCGAATCATCCGTCGGACGGGTGCTGCAACCGGATCTTGCACCCTTCTCGGCCCGAAGAGCCTCTGGGATTCGGGCCTTTCCCGCCACGGTATGATGTATTGTTGGTGAGCGCTGCGCCCTGCGGTTTGTCGGGGGCTTGGCGACCCGAGCCGGATCGGCCGGCAATGGTGAATAGACAACGGGAGAGAATCGGATGTACGAACGATTTACCGATCGTGCCCGCAAAGTGATGCAGTTGGCCAATCAAGAGGCCCAACGCTTCAACCACGAATACATCGGTACCGAACACATTCTGCTGGGGCTCGTCAAAGAGGGCTCCGGAGTGGCTGCGAACGTCCTGAAGCAGCTGGACGTCGACCTCCGCTAGATCCGCATGGAAGTCGAGAAAATCGTCCAGTCCGGACCGGACATGGTCACGATGGGGAAACTGCCGCAGACCCC
>JBFWWA010000126.1:0-9900 GCA_050246455.1 Planctomycetaceae bacterium | reverse complement strand
CTGCTCCGGGACGATGTGCTTTCGGGGTACTGGCAGCAGATCAGCGGACTCGCGAAGAAGCTTCAGGCGCCGGAGCCGAAACTGAGCGACCACATCGAGCTTCCGGGCGTCATCGCCGAGGGAGAGGAATCCAAAGGAGACAGCGAAGCGGACTGGCCTCAGATTGAAGACGCGCTTCGCAAAGCGCTCGACCGCTTTCAGGAGTTCCGCAAAGCCGAGGGGCTTCAGATGGAACAGGAACTCCGGGCGAACTGCAAAGTGATTGAAACGCGGCTGACGGAGATTTCGGCCCTTGCACCGGGCGTTGCCCGGGAATACCGCGACAAGCTGCACCAACGGTTGAAGGAGATGCTGAGCGGATCGGACGTGACGATCAGCGAATCGGACCTGATCCGCGAGGTGAGCATCTACGCCGACCGCTGCGACATCAACGAGGAAGTGACGCGACTTCGTTCTCACATCGAGCAATTTGAAGCGTTCGTGCTGCAGAAGGAATCGACGGGGCGCAAGCTCGAGTTCCTCGGCCAGGAAATGTTCCGGGAAGTGAATACGATCGGCTCGAAGGCGAACAACATTGCGATTGCCCACAGTGTCGTGGAAATGAAAGCGTCGATTGAAAAGATGCGGGAAATCCTGCAAAACGTGGAGTAGGCGGGCGTGTCGGGACGGGGTTCAGAGGAACATTCCGGGTTTCGAGTGGTGGTCTTGTCGGGGCCGAGCGGCAGCGGCAAGTCGACGATTGTGAATCGGCTGATGCATGATTCGCCGGTGAGACTGTTCAAGGCCATCTCGGCGACCACGCGTCCCCCTCGGGTGGGGGAAATCCACGGAAAAGATTACTATTTTCTTTCGCAGCAGGAATTCGACGTCAAGCGGGACCGCGGGGAACTGCTGGAATGCGCGGAGGTGTACGGGTCGGGTTACTGGTACGGGACTCTCCGATCAGAAATTGATCGGGCGCGAACTCAAGGAGCGTGGGCGTTTCTGGAAATTGACGTTCAGGGCGCGCTGCGGGTGATGGAGGAGTTTCCCGACGCCGTCACCATCTTTTTGAAGACGCCGACCGACAGTGTTTACGAACAACGTTTGCGCGACCGCGGAACCGAATCTGAGGAGGTGATTCGGCGCCGCCTGGCAACCGCCAACAAGGAACTGGAATCCGCGAATCGCTACGGCTACCAGATCATCAATGACGACCTGGACCGGGCCGTTGCGGAGATCGTGAAAATTCTGTCTACAGTGGAGACGAAATCGCATGCTGGATGATTTCAAAGAAGAATCGATCGTGAATAAGGTCGGCGGACGCTTCAAGCTTTCGTCGCTGATTCAGAAGCGGCTTGTGGCGCTCAACCGCGGCGCGCGTCCGCTGGTCGAGCTGAACACCAAGAACATGATGGAAGTTGTTGTCGCCGAGATCATGCAGGACAAGATCTTCCTCGATGCTTCCGGCGCGCTGGTAACGGCCGAAGAAGCGGCCGAGGCGGGACGAATCACGGCCGGCGGCCCGACGCTCGACGACCTTTGAGATTCCAGTGCGATTTCGCGCATCGTTCTTCGATTCGATTCGCGTAATGTGTGCAGCGGTGCCGTGTGCGCGAACGGCGCCGCGTTCTGCCATCCACTGACGAGAACCACCGATGCTTGACGGGCGGGAAGTACTGCTGGGGGTCACCGGCGGCATCGCTGCGTACAAATCGGCCGACCTCGCCAGCAAGCTGGTGCAGGCGGGGGCGTCCGTTTCGGTTGTCATGACCCGCTCTGCAAAGAAATTCATCGGACCGATGACGTTCGAGGCGCTCACCGGCCGACCGGTGCATGTCGGGCTATTCTCGCCGCGCGAGCATCACATCGGCGAGCACATCGGCCTTGCGCGTCGGGCGGAGCTGATGGTTGTCGCGCCGGCAAGCGCCGACTACATGGCGAAGGTCGCGCATGGCCTCGCAGACGACTTGCTGTCGACGATCGCTCTCTCATTCACCGGTCCGCTGCTCCTGGCCCCGGCGATGAACAGCGAGATGTGGTCGAAGCCGGTGGTGCAGCGCAACATCAAGACCTTGCGCGGCGACGGAGTGCACTTCGTCGAGCCGGGAAGCGGCTGGTTGAGCTGCCGTGTGACCGGCACCGGCCGCATGGCGGAACCGACCGAGATTCTCGAGCACATCAAGTCGCTCCTCAATGTGAAGTAGGCGAATTCCTACGGCAAGCCGTCGGCTTGGGAAGATTCGCGTTGTTCCGGACTCTCCGTCGCTGCATCCTGAATCCTGACACCTACTCCGATGCATATCCTCATCACCGCCGGCCCGACGCGCGAGTATCTCGATGACGTTCGCTACCTGTCGAACGACAGCAGCGGGCGGATGGGATATGCGCTCGCGGAAGCGGCCGTGGCCGCGGGACATCAGGTGACGATTGTCAGCGGGCCGGTTCACATTCCGAATCCCGAAGGATGCGTCGTCATCCCCGTGCAGACGACCGAGCAGATGCGGGACGCGTGCGTCGAGCGTTTCGCGAAGTGCGACGGCGTCATCGCGGCGGCAGCGGTCTGCGACTACAAGCCGCGGAACCGCATTCCCGGCAAGATCGCCAAGACCGGGGACCCGATCACACTCGAGATGATCCAGACGGACGACGTGCTGGCAGAGCTCGGACGGAACAAGGCGAGCCGGTGGGTAGTGGGCTTCGCGCTGGAGGCGACGAACGCACGGGAAAACGCCCTCCAGAAACTGCGGGCCAAGAACTGCGACTGGATCGTTCTGAACGGCCCTTCCGCGATTGGTGCGGACGACAACAGCGTCGAAATTCTCGGGCCGAACGGCGAGGTCCTGACGAGCACATCGGGGGCGAAGCGGGACGTTGCCCAGAGTCTGATTGCATGGATTGAGCAGCACGTTCCTCGCTGAACGCCGGTTCTCCGGAGCTCTCCCTGGGGCTGTTTCCGCCCATTCTGCCGGCGCGACCGGTACAGCCGGTCGTTTTTGAGGCGGTCCAACCCGCTCAGCTGCCACGTCCGGCCGTGGTGTTGCAGAAAATCAACGTCGCCAGGCCCGGCCGGGCAGCGCGCCGTTTGTGCTGTGATAAGTTTGAATGTTCGGACGCCGCGCACATCCGCGGCGGTCTCGAACAGCGAAAAACCTGGGACGTTCGTGTGTCACGGCATGCGCGACGGTGCGCACGCTTCACAGTCGAAGCGCGCGGCCATCGTCGCGCGATCGATCGCCGCGCGCCCGAATTTCCGCACCGACAGTTTTCGAGAAGCGATGTTCGCTTCTCTTACAGAATACGCTCTGGCAGACACGGACGCGTCCTCTGCGACGCATGCCGCGGATGAGCGCCGTACAGAGTGCGCGCCGTCCGCGATATTGTGACTTCACGGAACGGAATCAGCGGATCGTCATGGACTTCAAACGCCTCAGGATGGACCTGCTGGCCTTGGCCTTACTCGCCGCCACGGTATTCGTGGGGATGAGCCTGGCCGGCTACGATCCCGCGGACCCGCCCGCGCGGAACTCCTACCCTGTGCGCACGGAGATCGCGAACCTTGCCGGGCCGCACGGTGCGCAAGTCGCACACTACATGCGTCACGGTCTCGGGCTCGGCGCGTACGTGCTGCTGGCGATGATGTTCTCCGCCGATATGCGGCTCTTCAATCGCAACACTTCCGGCGATCATGGGATCCGCTGGGTCGGCGCAGCCGCCGCACTCGGTGGAATCTGCGCCGGCCTGCAGCTTCTGGCGCGGACGGCGGACCCGAGCGCATTCGTCGGCAGCGGAGGTTACCTGGGCGCGTATGGCGCGGCGTTTCTCGAACAGCATCTGGCACGCACCGGATTATTGATTCTCATTGGTACGCTCACAGTTTCCGGGCTTTTACTGTCGGGCGATATTGTCATTCTGAAGCTCCTGCTGGCTGTTGTTCTTTCGCCGCTGAAGCTCTTCACCTGGACCGTCGCCGGCACCGAGGAGGAATCCGAGGCCGAAGAGGACTCGGACGAGTCCGCCGAAGAGACCGACGAGGCGGAAGACGAGGAAGAGGACGATGAAGAAGAGGAAGCGCCTCGACCCGCAAAGAAAACTGCTCCGCGACCCGTTGCTGCAGCAGCCGCTGCGGTCGCCGATCGTCGTCCGATCAAGGTGAACCCGCCTGTGGTCGCGAAGTCGGAACGCGATGAAGTGCGCGAACGTCTTGAAGCGGGGAGCGCTCAGACCGTCGATGAATACGAGCTCCCGGACCTCGACCTGCTCGAAGAAGCCGAGGAGTTTCCGTACGAGCTCCTCGCGCAGAAAGCGCAGGCAGCAGCCGCGACACTCGAGAAGACATTCCAGGACTTCGGGCTGAACGTCCGCGTGGTCGAAATTGATACCGGACCGGTGATCACTCAGTTCGAGCTGGAACTCGAAGCGGGGCTCAAGCTGTCGAAGGTGACGGCGCTCGCGGACGATCTGGCGATCGCTCTGCGCGTCCCCGCCGTGCGCGTCGTCCCGTCGATCCCCGGGAAGAACACGGTCGGCGTCGAAGTGCCGAACGAGAAGCAGGTGATGGTCCGCCTGAAAGAGCTCATCGAAGCCTGCCCGGAAGCCGCCGAGAAGATGCGCATCCCGATTTACCTCGGGAAGGATGTGAGCGGCCGGCCGCTGGTCGTCGATCTCACGAAGATGCCGCACTTGCTCATCGCGGGACGGACTGGAACCGGTAAGAGCGTCTGCCTGAACACGCTGATCATCTCAATGCTGATGACGCGCAACCCGGACCAGGTCAAGATGCTGATGATCGACCCGAAAATGGTCGAACTCAGCCCGTACAAACGAATTCCGCACCTCATGCACCCGGTCATCACCGACATGAAGAAGGCGGAAGCGGTGCTGGCGTGGGCCGTCGATAAGATGGAAGAACGGTACGACTTGCTCGCAAAATGCGGCGTGCGACACCTGGACAATTACAACAAGCTGGGTAAGGAAAAGGTCCTCGAACGGCTCGGCGTGGAGGCCGATTCCGAAGAGGCGGAGCGCATCCCCGACTCGATGCCGTACATCGTGATCGTGGCGGACGAAATGGCCGATATGATGATGACTTCCGGAAAGGATGTCGAAGGTCACATCATCCGTTTGGCCCAGAAGTCGCGAGCGGTCGGTATCCACCTCGTGCTTGCGACACAGAAGCCGACGGTCGATGTGATCACCGGCCTGATCAAGTCGAACCTGCCGGCGCGAATTTCGTTCCAGGTCGCAAGCCGCACCGACAGCCGCGTGGTGCTCGACGAAATGGGTGCCGACAAGCTTCTCGGCAACGGCGACATGCTCTACCTGGCTCCGTCGACGAGTCACCTGACTCGGGCGCAGGGAACGTATGTCGGCGACGAAGAGATGAGCAATGTCATCGAGTTCTTCAGCGATCTGGAACCGCAGTACAGCGCGGAACTGGCTCAGTTGAGCTCAAAGGGTGGCAGCGGGAAGACCGATTCGGATTCGCTCCGGAGTCGGGACGAACTGTACGAGCAGGCAATTGAAGTCGTCATCCGCGAGGGTCGCGGCAGCGTCTCACTGCTGCAGCGGGCGCTCGGCATCGGCTACGGTCGCGGAGCGAGACTCATCGACTACATGGCCGAGGACGGCATTGTCGGCGAGTACAACGGTTCGCAGGCACGTGAAGTGCTGTATTCCTGGGAACAATGGGAGGCATCCCGCTCCGGCGGCGTGCTGGAAGAAGCGGAAGTGTAGCCGCGGGCTCCGGATTGATGCCCGTTCGGCATCGGTTTGACTTGAGCAGCCATGGGGCTTACCATGAAACTTCTGTACTTTGTCGGGCGAAAGGCCCGGACCTGGTTCCTTCCGGTCATCAGCTACGTGATGTCGATGCTTCCCGAGAATTCGACCGCCACAACGTCCTTTGTCGCCATGATTATTGAGCCCCTTTGCCAGGGGCGACATTGAGGCGTGGTCCGCAGCTAGCGCGAAAACACACGAACCCTCAGGTCGCCAACGAGCGACCTGAGGGTTTTGCGTTGGGAGCTGTCAGCTTTTAGCGATCAGCTTTCAGCCAGAGAGTGAGGCGACGACTTGAAGGATTTTCGCGAGCTGAAAGTATGGGAGAAGGCGCATCAGCTGACTTTAGATGTTTATAAACAGACAACAATCTTTCCGCGTGACGAAGTTTATGGTTTGACCAGCCAGTTGCGGCGTTCCGCGACATCAATTCCATCCAATATCGCCGAAGGCTGCGGACGGGATGGTGACGCGGACCTTGCGAGATTCCTGCAGATTGCACTCGGCTCGACCAGCGAACTCGAATACCAATTGCAACTGGCACACGAACTCGGATACCTGAAGGATGAGCCCTATCGACAACTGTCGGATTGTTCGATCGAAGTCAAACGGATGCTCGGCGCTTTCCTGCAGACACTTCGGAAACGGACAAGATACATGCCCGAGACGGACCACCCATCGGAATAACTCAACAACGGTCTGATCAAAACCACGCTCTTGAATTTCGTATTGCTGAAAGCTGAAAGCCAACTCCAATGCCCCGAATCCAGATCTACGACACTACCCTTCGTGACGGCAGTCAGGGGGAAGGTGTCAACTTTTCGCTGCAGGACAAGCTGCAGATCACTGTGAAGCTTGATGAACTCGGGTTCGATTTCATCGAGGGGGGCTATCCCCTTTCCAATCCGAAGGATCAGGAGTACTTTCAGCGCGTCGCCGACATGGACTTGAAGCATGCCCTCGTCTGCGCCTTCGGCATGACGCGCCGCAAGGGATTCGCCGCCGAGGATGACATCGGCATGGTGTCACTGCGCGACTCGAAAGCGAAGGTCATTACAATCGTCGGCAAGAGCTGGGATCTCCACGTCACAGAGATTCTGCGCATCGACGAGGCGGAGAACCTCGCGATGATTCGCGACTCGGTCGCCTACCTGCGGGCCGAAGGCCGGCGGGTCATCTACGATGCCGAACATTATTTCGACGGCTGGTCGAGCAACCCGGACTTCGCGCTGAAAGCCATCCAGGCGGCACAGGAAGGTGGCGCGGAGATCGTTGTTCTCTGCGATACCAACGGCGGAAGCCTGCCGGAAAAGATTGTCGCGGGAGTCGAAGCGGCACGCAGCGTACTCAAGATTCCGGTCGGCATTCACTGCCATAACGACTGCGACGTCGCCTGCGCGAATTCGCTGGCGGCGGTCCGGCACGGCGCGGTGCAGGTCCAGGGAACGATCAACGGCATCGGCGAGCGATGCGGCAATACCGATCTGGTCAGCATCGTCGCGAACCTGGCGCTCAAGGAGAAACACGACGTTCTCACCGGCGAGGGGGTGCATCGCCTCACGGAGCTTTCGCGCTACGTGTACGAAATCGCGAATATGAACTTCCGCTCGGGCCAGCCGTGCGTCGGCTCAAGCGCGTTCGCCCACAAAGGGGGAATGCTCGTTCATGCCGTCAACCGGATGGCAGCCAGCTCCGAGCATATTGATCCCGAGACGGTCGGCAATCGGAGGCGAATTCTCGTCAGCGAATTGTCGGGACGTTCGAACATCGTCGCGAAGACGACGCAGTACAAGCTCAACCAGGACGATGAGCTGATGAAGAAGATTCTCGACCGCGTTCAGGACCTCGAGAACGAGGGGTATCAGTTCGAGGCGGCGGAGGCGTCGTTTGATCTTCTCGTGATGAAGGTCGCGGGTGCGTACGAGCCGAGGTTCGTTCGCGACCACTACCGGGTCAACGTCGAGACCGATCAGGGGGACGTCCCGGTCACGGAAGCGACCGTCAAGCTGAGCGTGAACGGGAACATCGAACACGTCGTCGCCGAAGGGGATGGACCGGTCAACGCTCTCGACTCCGCTCTCCGCAAGGCGCTCGCCCCGGCTTACCCCGGTCTCGCGGAGATGCATCTGGTCGACTACAAGGTCCGCGTGATCAACTCGGCGGAAGGGACCGCGGCCCGCGTCCGCGTGGTGATTGAAAGCCGTGATGACAACGATGTCTGGAGCACCGTCGGCGTCAGCGAGAACATCATCGAAGCGAGTTGGCTGGCGTTGGTCGACAGCGTCGAATATAAGCTCTACAAGGACGCGGGCGGCCTCGGCAGCCCGGCAAAAAGTGACCAATCGCCACAGTGACAGAACGAAGAGAGTTGAATAAGGAACCCAGGAACCCAGGATCATGAATTCAGCAATCGCGATTGGTAGTGAGATCTACTGAACGCCGCGCTGATATTTCGAACCTCACGCTCGACCTGTTTTCATTTCCTTCCTGGACTCCTGGGTTCCTTATGATTCATTCTTCGAAATTCCTCCGTGGTGAATCCTTCTGATGGATTCGCGAATGCCAATCGACCTGCCCAAGCAATACGAACCCGCCGAAGCTCAGAAGCGCTGGTACGGCTACTGGGAAAAACGGGGCTACTTCAACGCCGACCCGAACCCGGCCAAGAAGCCGCATACGATCATGATCCCGCTCCCGAACGTGACGGGAGCGCTGCATATGGGACACGCCCTCAACGGGACGTTACAGGATCTCATCACCCGCTACCGGCGGATGCAGGGATTCGAGGCGCTCTGGATGCCGGGAACCGATCACGCCGGCATCGCCACGCAGGCGGTCGTCGAGCGGCGCATGCTCGAAGAAGAAGGAAAGACGCGCCACGACATCGGCCGCGAAGCGCTCGTCAAGCGCATCTGGAAATGGAAGGATGCGTACGAACAGCGCATTCTGAGCCAGCTCAAGCAGATCGGCGCAAGCTGCGACTGGCGGCGGACCCGGTTCACCCTCGACGATATGTGCTCGCGCGCCGTCCGCCGCACGTTCTTCAAATTGTTCGGAGACGGGCTGATTTATCGCGGCAAGCGGCTCGTCAACTGGGACACGTTTCTGCAGACCGCCGTTGCCGACGACGAAGTCTTTCACGATGAAGTCAACGGCTTCTTCTGGACCTTCACCTACCCTGTTGTCGGGACGAACGAACAGATTTCGTTCTCGACAACCCGTCCGGAAACCATGCTCGGCGATACGGCCGTCTGCGTTCATCCTTCCGACGAGCGTTACAAGCATCTTGTCGGCAGGAACGTCCGCATTCCGCTCAACAACCGCGAGATTCCGATCATCGCCGATGCACTCCTCGCGAAGATGGACCTCGGAACGGGTGCGGTGAAGGTCACGCCGGCTCACGACCCGAACGACTACGCAGCCGGCCTGCGCAACAAGCTGCCGATGATCAACCTGCTCAACCCCGACGGCACGCTCAACGAGAATGCGGGCCAGTACAAGGGGCTCGACCGCTACGTCGCGCGCGACAAAGTCGTCGGGGAGATGAAAGAGCTCGGCCATTTTGTGAGCGTGGAGGAACGGAAAATCGAGCTCGCGCACAGCGACCGCTCGAAGACCCCCGTCGAGCCGTATCTCTCGGACCAGTGGTTCGTGAAGATGGACAAGCTCGCGCAGGACGCCATCGACGCGGTGAACGACGGCCGCGTAAAGTTCTTCCCGGGCCGGTACGCGAAGACGTATCTCGACTGGCTCGGCGAGAAGCGCGACTGGTGCATCAGCCGGCAATTGTGGTGGGGACACCAGATTCCAATCTGGTACTGCGAAACATGCAGTGAAGCGGAACTGGAAAAGGCGTTCGGCGGGCGGGACGACGTTTCCTACCGTCGCGACGAAGATGGACGGGGCTGGCTGATCTGCAGCGAATGCGATCTCGCCGCGGACGCGCTCGGGCCGGCGCACAAGCTTGTCCGTGACGAAGACGTTCTCGACACCTGGTTCAGCTCCGCACTTTGGCCGCATGCCACGCTCGGCTGGCCGGAAGAAACGGCGAGCCTCAAGTATTTTTATCCCGGCAGCGTGCTCGTCACGAGCCGCGACATTATTACGCTCTGGGTCGCGCGGATGGTGCTGACCGGCCTC
>JBFWWA010000125.1:0-9915 GCA_050246455.1 Planctomycetaceae bacterium | reverse complement strand
GCACGAAATCGATGAGGCAAGCCTCTTGGGACTTCGTCACCCAGACGCAGGTGCGTCTGGGCCACCCCGCGCTACTGGGGTAGAATGAAGCCGTCCGGTCATCAGGCCGGGCGGTTTTTCATGCGCTGGGGGAAAGGGCATGAGCGACGAACGCAGGAGGCGGGCGCGGTGGCCCTGGGTGGTGCTACTGCTATTGGCGATATACGTGCTCAGCATTGGTCCGGTGATCGGGAGGCATCGCAGCAGCCCGTTACCGACGAGAGCCAGGAAAGTAGCCGGCTGGTTCTGCAAACCAATGGACTTCATCGCACAAAGATCCCAGACGGTGCATATTGTCATGAACCATTATGCGGATTGGTGGGCTGATTGGTGGACAGAAAGGCTGGCAGACGACTAAGCAACGACCGGTCGATCGGGGTGGGGTCGTTTGAACTATTTCAAAGTACCCCACCGGCTTTCGGCTGCTTTGTCAGGTGCATGATCCCGAAATAATATCAACGCGAAGAACTGCTTGGATCCTACCGCATTGGGGCACCATGAATTGGGAGTCGTGTAGTTCCGGTTGGCCTCAGCCTGACGTCATCCCGGTTGCGGCAACGAGCGTCAGGTACAAAGCTGCCGGACCTACCGGACTCACTCAACGCACCGTGATACGGCGTCTCACGCCTGCGGCCGTCGTTCGCCGCGGCCGCTTGGTTTGTTCGCGTCGTACTTCGGGTTCGGTTTCGGAAAAACTGCGCCGGTCGCTTTCTGCCAGGCGTGGAGCTGGTCGCGGAGCTCCTTGACTTTGTCGGGATGCGCGGCGGAGAGCTCGCGCGTTTCGCTCAGGTCGTTCGCAACATCGAACAGCTCGACCTTTTCATCCTCGAACCATTCGATCAGCTTCCACTTGCCGACGCGGATCGCGCCGCTCGGTGCGCCCCCTTGCGGCGAATAGTGCGGGTAATGCCAGAACATCGGCCTCGATGCGGGAGCCGGGCCGCCTTGCAGCAGCGATGCGAAGCTGACACCGTCGAGGTGCTGCGTGGGTCGCGCGGCCAGTCCCGTCATTTCGAGAATCGTTGCGTAGTAGTCGGTGCTGATAATCGGTTCGTCGATCACTGAGCCGGGCTTTACATGCCCCGGCCAGCGAACGAGCAGCGGCTCGCGGATCCCACCTTCGTAGAGCCAGCCCTTTCCCGCGCGCAGCGGAGCGTTCGACGTCGGCGAGCCTTCGGACGTCGAGAGGCCGCCGTTATCGGACGTGAAGAAGACGGCGGTGTTCGCAGTGAGGTTGTTCTCGTCGAGTGCCTTGAGCACCGCGCCGACGGAATCGTCCATCCCTTCCACCATCCCGGCGTAGATGGCATGCTCCTGCGTGAGGCGGACCTTCCGTTCAAACTCCTGTCCCCATTTCACGTCCTGGTTCAGCCGATTCCGCTTCGCTTCGTACTTGTCGCGAACGGCATCGGGGCACATCAAAGGAGTGTGGACGGAATAGAGCGGGAAGTAGATGAAGAACGGCTTGTCGCGGTTTTCCTGGATGAACTTTGCCGCTTCGCGTCCGAGCCGTTCGGGAAGGTATTCCCCCGGCGGCCCATCGCTGAGCCGATTGTTGGCATACGGAGAGAAGTATTTTCTTCCGCTGTTGGGCGCTCCATGTTCGATTCCGCCAACGTTGACGTCGAACCCCTGATTCTCGGGATAAAAACCTTCGGGCCCGAGATGCCATTTGCCGACGTGCATCGTCGAGTACTTCGCGTCCTTGAACGCTTCCGCGAGCGTGACTTCCGCGAGCGAAAGCCGGTCGGCGTACGGCGCGGGAAGCATTCGCGTGTTCTTCGGCCATTTCTCGTGCTGGTTGCTGCGATTCGGCGAGATGTAATCGGTAATCTGCGAGCGGACCGGGTAGCGGCCGGTCAGGATGCTTGCGCGGGTCGGCGAACAGACGGGGCAGGCGGCGTACGCGCAGGTGAACCGCGCCCCTTCCGCCGCAAGCCGATCGCAATGCGGGGTTTCATAAAACGTGCTGCCGTAACAGCCGAGGTCCCGCTGCCCGAGATCATCCGCGAGAAAGAAGACGACATTGAGCGGTCGGGACGCGTCAGCGGCAGGGAGCTGTGCGCCAGCTCCGAGCACGTACGCGATCATCGCCATCAGGAGAACTCGAAGCGCGTTACCCGATCGTTCGGCCATTTCTCGCGGGGAGGGCATCGAGGATTTCTCCGTGAAGAGTCGCTTTCGGAAGGATCGGGAAGGGGATGCGGCGAACTCGAATCTGAAATTATTCTGGCGTCCCTGTGGATGCACTACCATACAATTCGACGGCGATTGCGTAGAATAGCGACGATCAGCCCGATGACCGCTGAAGCAAGGATGAAAGCGATGACCGCAACACCCGTTCGACTGACAATGCTGTTGCTTACGATCGTGGCAGGTTGGACATTTCGGTCGACCGACGTGTTGGCCGACGAGAACTGGCCACAGTTCCGAGGGCCGCGCGCCGACGGCGTCTCCGAGGATGCGGGCCTGCCGGAGAAATGGAGCAAGACGGAAAACGTCGTCTGGTCGCGCGAGATACCGGGGCGCGGCTGGTCGTCGCCGATTATCTGGGGCGACAAAGTGTTCGTGACGACCGCCATCCGCAAGAGCGGCGAGAAGGCCGAAGTCATCAAGAAGGGACTCTACTTCGGGGGCGAACGTCCGATTCCGAAGGAGCCGCATCGCTGGGTGGTCTACGCCCTCGACGCCGCGAAGGGGGACGTTCTCTGGGAGAAGACCGCGCATGAAGGAGTTCCGGAGCAGGGGCATCATCTGAAGAATACTCTCGCCTCCGAAACACCCGTCACCGACGGGGAGCGTGTCTATGCGTACTTCGGCAACGTCGGCGTCTTCTGCTACGACATGGACGGCAACAAGCTGTGGGAGAAGCGGTTCGACCCGATGCCGATGAAGCTCGGCTGGGGGACCGCCGCATCTCCGGTGCTGCACGGCGGACGTCTGTTCATTGTGAACGACAACGAGAAGAAGTCGTACATGGTCGCGCTCGATGCACGAAACGGCGACGAAATCTGGCGAATCGATCGCGAGGAGAAATCGAACTGGGCGACGCCGTTCGTCTGGCAGAACGAGCAGCGCGCGGAAATTGTGACGCCCGGAAGCAGGAAGGTTCGCTCGTACGACCTCGACGGCAAGCTTCTCTGGGAACTCGGCGGGATGTCTTCGATTGCGATTCCAACTCCCTTCGAGCGCTTCGGCCTGTTGTACGTCTCGTCGGGATACGTGCTTGATCGGAGGAAGCCGATCTTCGCGATCCGTCCCGGCGCGTCGGGCGATATTTCGCTCAAGGAGAAAGAGACGTCGAACGAGTTCATCGCGTGGTCGCAGCCGATGGCGGGGCCGTACAACGTCTCGCCGATCATTTACAAGGATCTGATGTACGTGCTTTACGACCAGGGATTGTTCGCCTGCTTTGACGCCCGCACGGGGAAGCAGGTTTACGATCAGCCGAAGGTCCGCATCGGGAAGGGGGGTTCGTACACCGCTTCCCCGTGGGCGTACAACGACAAGCTCTTCTGCCTCAACGAAGATGGGGAGACTGTCGTCATTGCGGCGGGGAAAGAGTTCAAAGTTCTGCATCAGAACAGCCTCGATGAATTCACGATGTCGACTCCTGCTATTGCGCACGGCAGCCTCTTCATCCGCACCGACTCGACGCTCTACCGCATCGGCGGACAACCAGCGGCGAGCGGGAACTGAAACGGACTGGTTCGCGCCGCGTTGAATCTTCCGCATCGGCACGGGATCTGCCCTTCCATTCCCGGCACTCACTTTCCCGCCGGAATTTCCGAAGGCTTGCTGACGCATTATGAAGGCGATCGTGCTGTTGAATTCGAACGCGGGAACGCTTGCCGCGATGAACGAGGCCGAGCGGCAATCGCTGGTTGCCGACGTCCTGTCGTCGCAGGGAGTCGACGCGGATGTCCGGCTTGTGACCGGAGGGAATCTTGTGGCCGCGACGCGGGCCGCGATCGAGCAGTCGGAAAGGTCGTCGATCGATCTGGTCATCGCGGGAGGGGGCGACGGTACGCTCGGCACGGTGGCGGCATGTCTGGCGGGAACCGGCATTCCGCTCGGCATCCTGCCGCTCGGCACTCTCAATCGTTTCGCAAAGGACCTGGGTCTGCCACTCGATCTGGAAGGGGCGGCCGGTGTGATCGCCGCCGGGAATATCGAGTCGATCGATCTCGGCGAGATCAACGGCAGGGTTTTCATCAACAACTCGTCGCTCGGCATTTATCCCCTCATCGTGCTCGACCGCGATGCGTGGAGAAAAAAGTATCGGCTCAGTAAATGGACGGCGATGTGGCTCGCGGTTCTCAAGGTGTTTCGCATCTTCCCGATGGTTCGAGTGCGGCTGACGCTCGTAGGGGAAACGATCGGCCGCAAGACGCCGTTCGTGTTCGTCGGGAACAACGAGTACCAGTTCGAGCTGCTGAGAATCGGCAAGCGGAAGGATCTCAACCGGGGGGAGCTTTCGGTTCATATCGCGAACGCCCGAACCCGCTGGCGGATGCTCAAGCTGACATTGCGGGCGCTCGTCGGCCAACTGGTGCAGTCGCGCGATTTTGAATCGTTCCTGGTCACCGAGTGCACGATCGAAACGCGACGCCAGCGGATCCACGCGGCGGCCGACGGCGAGGTGCTGCACCTGGCGCCGCCGCTCTGCTACCGCGTGCGGGCCGGCGCACTGCAGGTCTTTGTTCCCGCCGACAAGGCGGAGCCCCCATCGGCGGCAAGCCGCGAGGCGATGGCAACGTAGCGAATTCGACGGGGCGACATCGCGATGAGACGGATCGCACATCTCTCCGATCTCCATTTTGGAACCGAAGACCGGCAGGTCGCTGCCGGGCTCCTGGCTGAACTCGAGCGGCAGTCGCCGCAGCTGGTCGTTGTCAGCGGAGATCTCACGCAACGCGCGCGGCGCAGCCAGTTTGTCGCCGCTCACGATTATCTCGATCAGATTGCGGCGCCGAAGCTGATTGTGCCGGGGAACCACGACCTTCCCCTGTACAACGTGTGGGACCGGCTGCTGCACCCGCTGGCGAACTATCGCCGCTTCATCACGGACGAGATGCATCCCTTCTTCCGGGACGACGAGATGGCGGTGGCGGGAATCAACACCGCGCGCTCGAACCAATGGAAGGAAGGGCGGATTTCGCTCGCTCAGATGGACACGCTGCAGAAGCAGTTCAGCGAAGTTCCCGACGACATCCTCAAGGTCCTCGTCTGCCATCACCCGTTCATCCCGCCGGGGGAGGGAGTGGAGACCTATCTTGTGGGCCGCGCGCCGTTGGCGCTCAAGATGCTGGAGTCGAGCGGATGTGCGCTGATTCTTTCGGGGCATCTGCATCACGCCTACTACGGCGACGTGCGGGCTCATCATCTCACCGTCACCCGATTCATTCTGGTCGCTCAGGCGGGGACGGCGATTTCGAATCGGCGGCGCGATGAGCCGAACGCGTACAACCTGATCACACTCGACGGCGATCGGCTTCAGCTGGAAGTGCGGACCTGGGAGGGCAGCCGGTTCGCGACGACGGTTCAGTCGCAATACGTGCGGTGTGAAACCGGCTGGGCGGCTCTGCCGACGTGACTCCGGAAAGTCGAAGGGATGCTGCTTGACACTCTCGCCCACCCGTCTGCATTATCGCGGCGGTTTTTTTGCATCGTTTGGGAAAGTGCCGGAGTTTTCTCAAAGGTTGCACGGCGGGAGGCCATAGGTTGCAGCATTGATTGCATCCCGGCGTGCTGCGACCTGCCGGAGCGTGGTTCTGCGGATGACTTCGCGCAGCTGGAGCGGAGACTCGCGATGCCGGCATCGAAAGTGTGAATGCGTTTTCGATTGTGAAAGAACAGTTCGCTCCGTCGGACGGAGCCTGTCGGTGCGCAGCGGGGAGTTGCGGTCTCGGGTTGCATTCTTCGTTTCTCCGGTGACAACTCTCGAAGTTCAACACCGATCAATTCGTCGTTGAAATTGCAGTGATGTCGTCGATCATCCACTAACCACGGAATGCGAGATCGGTCAATGCGCGCGGACACGAGAATCGCCAATGCGCGCTCCGTAACTGCTGCCGACACGTGACGTTGCGGAGTTCGAAATTTTTCTTGAGAACGAGTGCGTGCGCCGGTTTTCTTCAGGAAGAGCTGCGCGGCGACCCTCGGCTGTCTGCTGTCTTGCCTTGATTCCTGCCCTTGCGGAGCCGAGGGCATGCCATCCCTTTTTATTGGTGGGCAGAGCCCACCCTGCGGGATGCGGAACTCTTCAGGTTCGAGATGTCGGCTGGTCTTGAGAATCAAAAGCGCGGATAATTCCATTTCAGCACGAACATTCCCCGCGACCCTTTTCGCTCAAGGAGTCCTCGCCATGTCCAATAAGCCGCATCGCTCGACGAGCCGTCGTTCGTTTCTGCAATCGGCCGCAGCCGGAGCGGCGCTCGGGCTCGGGGACTTCGGGTTTCTTTCGCAGCTTGGCTCCGTTTCGGCGGCTGATTCGACGATCGACACATCGACGGTCCGGCTCCGCCCGGAGATCGAGCCGCTGGTGAAAGTGCTGGAAGAGACGCCGCGCGACAAGGTGCTCGAGGAGGTCGCGGCGCGCATCAAGCGGGGTGCGACCTATCCGGAAGTTCTGGCGGCGCTTTTGCTCGCGGGGGTGAAGAACATTCAGCCACGCCCCGACGTCGGCTTCAAGTTTCACGCGGTGCTGGTGGTGAACTCGGCGCATCTTGCGAGCCAGTCGAGTCCCGATTCCGACCGCTGGCTGCCGATCTTCTGGGCGATCGACGAGTTCAAGTCGTCGCAGGCGCGGGATGTGCAGGAGGGGAACTGGACGATGGCTCCCGTGAAGGAATCGTCGGTGCCGTCGGTCGAGAAAGCGCGGGATGCGTTTGTCGACGCGATGACGCGCTGGGACGAGCCTGCCGCCGACGGAGCGGTCGCGGCCCTCGCCAGATCGCGCGGGAGCAATGAGCTGTTCGATCTCTTCGCCCGCTTCGGCGTGCGCGATTTCCGCGCCATCGGTCATAAGGCGATCTACGTCGCCAACAGCTGGCGGACGCTGCATTCGATCGGCTGGCAGCACTCCGAGCCGGTGCTCCGCTCGCTTGCTTACGCGCTTCTCAATCATGGCCGCGATCCGAATCCGTCCGGCGCGGACCTCGACGCGGACAAGCCGGGGCGGAAGAATCTCGAACGTCTCAAAACAATTCGCAGCGACTGGCAGGTGGGGCGGGTCGATGAATCGGCGACGCGCCAGCTGCTCGACGTGCTCCGGACCGGCTCGGACGATGATGCGTGCGAAAAGACGGTCGAGCTGCTCAACGGCGGAGTCTCGCCGCAATCGGTCTTTGATGCCCTCTTCGCCGGCGCGGGAGAACTGCTGATGCGGCAGCCGGGAATTGTGGCGCTGCATGCCGTCACGTCGACGAATGCGATGCGGTACCTGTTTGAATCGTGCGCGGATGACGAGACGCGTCGGCTTGTTCTGCTGCAGAACGCCGCGTTTCTGCCGCTGTTCCGGAAGGGAATGATGGGACGCGGGAAAGTGGCCGACCTCAAGATTGAGGAGTTGCAGCCGGCGGAGATGAAAGGGAAGCCCGCGGATCTGATCGGCGAGATCTTCCATGACGTTTCGGCCGATCCCGGTGCGGCGGCCCGGAAGACGCTCGCGTATCTCAACAGCGGAAACGGCGCTCACGATTTCATCGACGCGGCCCGGAGGCTCGTCTTCCTCAAGGGGAACGACTCGCACGACTACAAGTTCAGCTCCGCGGTTCTGGAAGACTATTTCCACGCGAGCCCGCAGTGGCGGAACCTGTTCCTGGCGTCGAGCGTGTATAAGCTCAATGGCGCCGGGGAGCAGGACAACGCGCTGGTCGCCCGCATCCGGAACGCATTCGAGGCGTGAATGCGGAATGAGATTCACCACGGAGACACGGAGAAGAAAATGCCAATAAGGAAACCAGGAATGTTGAAAAGGCAGGAATCTAAGATGGCGGATGGATGATGGAGCAAACGCGTTCTCTTGCCATTCTCCATCCTCCTATTTCCTTTCCTGGCTTCCTGGGTTCCTTATTCAATTCCTCTTCTCCGTCTCCTTGCCGCAAATGAACTTTTGCGATTGGCAATCGCGCCGCGTTGTGTTGTATGCTGAGCCGTGATTGCGGTTCATCCTACCGGCACGCATGAGGCGCTCGCGTGAATCATCTGAACTCCGTCGACTCTCTGGTCATTGGGTTTTACTTCTGCATTACGCTCGGTGTCGCCTGGTGGGCGGCGCGGTCGAGCAAGAAGGATGCGGCCGACTACTTCCTCGCGGGGCGCGACAACGGCTGGTTCGTGATCGGCGCGAGCATGTTCGCGTCGAACATTGGCAGCGAGCATCTCGTCGGACTGGCGGGGAGCGGAGCGTCGAGCGGGCTGGCGGTGGGGCATTTCGAGTGGCTGTCGTCGATCATGGTGCTGATCCTCGGCTGGCTGTTCGTGCCGTTTTATCTGCGCAGCAGCGTCGTCACGATGCCGGAGTTTCTCGAGCGGCGTTACAACCGGGGCTGCCGGTGGTATCTCACGCTCCTCTCGGTGGTGAGCTACATCCTGACGAAAGTGAGCGTGGGACTGTACGCGGGGGGAGTGGTGATCGAATCGCTCACCGGTCTCGATACCTGGTACAGCGCCGGCGTGATCGTCATCGTGACGGGGCTCTACACGGTGGCGGGAGGATTGCGCGCGGTGCTTTATACCGATGCGCTGCAGTCGATCATCTTCGTGATCGGTACGACGGTCCTGGTGCTGTGCGGGCTCAATGAGGTCGGCGGATGGGAGGCGCTGCGTGAGTCGGTTCCCGCGGGGCATTTCTCGATGTGGAAGACCGTCTCCGATCCGAACTTTCCGTGGACGGGGATCGTCTTCGGCGCGCCGATTCTGGGGATGTGGTACTGGTGCACCGATCAATACATGGTGCAACGCGAGCTTTCCGCGAAGAGCCTCGATCAGGCGCAGACCGCCGCGGTCTTTACCGGGTACTTGAAGATCCTGCCGGTCTTTCTGTTCGTGCTGCCGGGGGTGATTGCGGCGTCGCTCTATCCGCAGCTCAACGCGTCGAATTCCGACCGGGCCTTGCCGATGCTGCTATTAAACCTGGCGCTGCCGATCGGCGTTCGCGGGTTGATCATCGCCGCTTTGCTCGCGGCGCTCATGAGCTCGCTGTCGTCGACGTTCAATTCCTGCTCCACGCTCGTGACCTGGGACCTTTACCGGCAGCTGCATCCGACGGCGAGCGAGCGGACGCTGGTGAACGTCGGCCGGATCTCGACGGTGGTGATGGTGATCCTCGGCCTGGCGTGGATCCCGTTCATGAAATACATCTCGTCGCAGCTCTATATTTATCTGCAGAGCGTGTCGGGATATCTCGCACCGCCGATTGCCGCCTGCTTCCTGCTCGGTCTGTTCATTCCCCGGCTGAACGGGATCGGCGCGCTCACGACGATGATCGTCGGATTCTGCATCGGGATGCTCCGGCTAGTGATGGAGCTCGGTGCGAAGCGGGGAACGATCGCGGAAGGATCGTTCTGGCGGACATTCGCGGAGATCAACTTTCTGCACTTCGCGGCGCTGTTATTCGTCTTCTGCTCGGCGCTGCTGATTGTGGTCAGCTATTGCACGAAAGCGCCCGATCCGGATCGGATTGCCGGGCTGACGTGGCGGACGGCGAATCAGTTGCCCCAGTCGGCGGCGATGACGGAGCACTCGCGCGGCCTCCGCACGCTCAACATCACACTATCGGTCCTCCTCGTCGCGATCGTTTGTGCGCTGTGGACGATCTTCGCGTGAGAAATTCACCCTCTCCCCATCGAGGGAGAGGGTGCGACGAAGTCG
>JBFWWA010000124.1:0-9974 GCA_050246455.1 Planctomycetaceae bacterium | reverse complement strand
TCGGAACAGTGAGCGCCAGAAACCAGGAAGAACCGGAAACGTCGATCAAAACTCATCATACCGGTGGCCAGGGCCGCCGTCGAACAGCGACTGGTCGAACGTTGGAAGGAGGGCCGATAACATCGGATTTTGTCATTCCGTATACTCACCGTATGCTCAACAGCCCCCCAGCTTGTTCTGCGCAATGATCCCGAGGACTTGCCGCATGAGAACCGGTGTTCAACTGACAGCTCAGAAATTTCCATCGCGCACGACGTCGATCGGCGCCGTTCTTTTGCTCCTCCTGCTCCTCTGCGGAAGTGCAGCGGCGGCCAACGACGATTCGTCTCTGGTCACGCGAGTGCCGGTGTTTCAAGCGGGCGCGGAAGGGTATTTCTCGTTTCGCATTCCTTCCTTGATTCAGGCCGGCAACGGGACGCTGCTCGCAATCTGCGAGGGACGGAAAACAAGCCGATCCGACAGCGGAGACATCGACCTCGTCATCAAGTCGAGCAGCGACTCCGGCAGAACGTGGAGTCCGCTTCGCGTACTCTACGAAGAAGGGGGTGATGCGAAAACCACGATCGGCAACCCTTGCCCGGTTGTCGATGCGCGCACCGGAAAAATCTGGCTGACATTCTGCCGCGACAACGACCAGGTCTTCGTCACGGCCAGCAGTGACCACGGTGCAACGTGGTCGAAGCCGCGGCAGATCACCCAACAGGTCAAGAAGCCGGAGTGGGGCTGGTACGCAACAGGACCGGGCGTCGGCATTCAATTGACACAAGGTCCGCACAAAGGGCGGCTTGTGATTCCGTGCGACCATCGCGAGAAAATCGACGGCCGCGACGTCATGTTTTCGCACACAATCTTGAGCGACGACGGCGGACAAACCTGGAAGCTCGGAGGATCCGTCGCAATGCATACCGATGAATGCCAGGCCGTCGAACTTCGCGACGGCTCGCTCCTCATCAACATGCGGAACTACTGGGGACGTGACGGCATGACGCCGGAAAAGGGGGGCATGCGTGCGGTCGCCACGAGCAAAGACGGAGGGGAGACCTGGTCAGAGCTCACGTTCGATCCAGCTCTCATCGAACCGGTCTGCCAGGCAAGCTTGATCGGCATCGGTGCTGCGGGAACGGAGCCGGGCGGTCTGGTGTACTCGAACCCGGCATCGAAGAAGGAACGGCGTGATCTCACCGTCCGTTTGAGCCGCGATGACGGCAAAACCTGGCCCCGATCGCGAGTTCTCCACAAGGGACCGGCCGCTTACTCCTGTCTTGCCGGCTTGACCGATGGCGCCATCGGCTGCCTGTTCGAAGCGGGCGAGAAGAACGCGTACGAACGAATCGAGTTCGCGCGGTTCGATCGCCGCTGGCTGACTTCGAACGAACTGAAGACGGGGGCAGCGCCTCAGCTTTCACCGAGCGTCGTTCCGGAGACTCTCGACGAGATTCCCCGAATCCCGCCGGTCGAGCCGGCCGCCGCGCTGAAGACATTTCAGGTCCTCGGCGGATTCGAAATGCAGCTCATCGCGAGCGAGCCGCTCGTGAACGATCCGGTCGATCTCGCCTATGACGAGAACGGCCTCGCGTACGTCGTCGAGATGCGGGACTATCCCTTTCCCGAGAAGGCGAACGAAGCGCCGAAGGAGTTCATCGGTCGCGTCCGGATCCTCGAAGACACCGACGGCGACGGCCGATTCGACAAGAGCGACGTTTTCGTCGATGGATTGTCGTGGCCGACGTCGGTCGTCCTCTGGAAAGGGGGGGCGTTCATCGCCGCCGCGCCGGACATCTGGTACTGCAAAGACACCGATCAGGATCGCAAAGCGGACGTCCGCGAGCGCGTATTCACTGGGTTCGGTCGCTACAACGTGCAGGCGATCATGAACAACCTCCGCTGGGGGCTCGACAACCGCATCTATGGAGCGGCGTCGGGAAACGGCGGGCTGATCCGATATCTGCAGGGGGAATCACCTCAAGCCGCCGGCCAGGCGGCCGGCATTTCGCTCTCTCAGCGCGACTTCGCGTTCAACCCGGTCGATGGGAAGATCCTGGCGATCTCCGGCGGGGCGCGATTCGGCAATTCGTTCGACGACTGGGGGAATCGGTTCGTTTGCAACATCCGGAATCCCGCACAGCACGTCGTGCTCCCCGCCGAGTACCTCGCGCGGAATCGTCATCTTCCAGTGCCGAAGGTGATGCAGGACGTCGCGGAGTCGGGGGACCAGATTCCGGTTTACCGCATCAGCCCGGTCGAGCCGTGGCGCGAGTTCCGCGCGCGCCGCTGGGTGCGGGAGCGCGTAAACTACCCGCGCAGCGAGCTGGTGGGTGCGGGCTTCTTTACCTCGTCGAGCGGCGTGACAATCTACCGCGGCGATGCCTATCCCGGAGAATATCGGGGGAACATCTTTGTCGCAGACGTCGCCGGGAATCTCGTTCATCGGCAGGTGATGAAACCGGACGGAGCGACGTTCCGGTCCCATCGGGGTGATGAGAAGGCGGAGTTCGTCGCATCGACCGACATCTGGTTCCGCCCCGTCAACTTCATCAATGCCCCCGACGGCACGCTGCATGTTCTCGATATGTATCGCGAGACGATCGAGCATCCCTGGTCGATTCCTGACGACATCAAAGCGAAGCTCGATCTTGCGAGCGGAAATGATCGCGGACGAATCTACCGGCTCGCGCCGCCGAACTATCGGCATCGTCCGACCGATCGCCTCGGCGGCACATCGTCCACTTCTCTCGTGCAACTTCTTGAGCACGTAAATGCCTGGCATCGCGAGACCGCCGCGCGGCTGCTCTATCAACGACAGGACAAGAGCGCACTCAATTCGCTGAAGCTGCTGGTTGTGCGCTCGACGTCGCCCGAAGGGAGACTCGCCGCCCTGCACCTGATTGAAGGCCTCAGCGGAATGGACGACCAGACCCTTTTGACCGCTCTCCGCGATTCCGATCCTCATGTTCGCGAACATGCCGTGCAACTTTCAGAACCACGGCTGCATGCTTCCGAACCGATCCGGTCGCAAGTCATCGCGCTCGCGAACGACGACGAGCCGCGTGTCCGGTTTCAGGTCGCTTTCTCGCTCGGGGAGATGGATCTGAAATATGAGCCCGCCCTCAAGGCGCTCGCCTCAATTGCACGGCGCGACCCGTCCGACGACTGGATCCGCACTGCAATTCTCAGCTCTTCGGGGGAATCCGCGGAACGTCTGCTGGCAGAACTGGTGAAGTCCGGACCGGTCGACGAAGCGTCGACCGAAGGGTTCGCGGAGCTCTTCAACAGGCTTGCCCTCACAATCGCGGGAGGCGGTGCACCGCTCGAAATCAACCGCGCAATCACATCGGTCGTCACGCTCGCGAACGAAAACCGAATCGACCTCGCGTTCAGCGTGGCGGCGGGACTCGGCGACGGGCTCTCGCGGCAGGGACACTCGTTGAATGAATCGCTCGAAACCGCCGTTCCCGAAACCCAAGCCGGCTTCGCCGCTCTGCTCGACAAATCCGCCGGAATTGCGGCCGACCCCGCCGCCGCCGTTCCGGCACGCGTCCGCGCCGTCGATCTCCTGCGTCAAGGCTCGTTCGAATCTGCCACGACGAAAATCGTTCCGATCCTCTCGCCGAAACATCCTCGCGAGGTGCAGCTTGCGGCAGTGCACGCACTGGCATCATTCGCCGAACCGAACGTGGCGACGATTCTCCTGGCACAATGGAAGCAGCTCACCCCGCCGATCCGCTCGGAAGTGATTGAGGCGCTACTGGGGCGAAAAATCTGGATCGGCCCGTTTCTGGATGCCGTGGAAGCCGGAACAGTGGAGCCCACTCTTGTTCCGACGCCCCGCCGCGCGAGCCTGATGCTTAATGCCGATGCGGCGGTCAAAACTCGGGCGGAGAGAATCTTCGGCGCCTCGGCCCCTGCACCGCGGGAAGGGGTCATTGCGAAGTATCGCGCGGCGCTAGGCACGTCGCCCGTTGCCGCGCGCGGCCGCGAGATCTTTCGGCGCGAATGCATGCAATGTCACCGCGTCGGCAAGGAAGGGCATGACATCGGCCCGGATCTCGCGACGATCCGTCACCGATCCCCCGATGAGATCCTGATTCACGTCCTCGACCCGAACCGCGAAGTCGCTCCGAACTTCATGAACTATGTCGTTGTGCTCAAGAACGGGCGATCGGTGACCGGCAACATCGCGGCGGAAACCGCCGTGAGCATCACGCTCAAACGCGCCGAGAACGCAACCGACACCGTGCAACGGGACGACGTCGAGGAAATTGTCGGGACCGGCAAATCGATCATGCCCGAAGGGATCGAACAGAAAGTTACGCCGCCCCAGATGGCGGATCTGATCGAGTATCTGCTGCGGCCGGAGTGAGCCGACGGATCCTGTTCTGCACACCGTTCGGCAGAAGCGCGCAAGAAGCGAGCGCACAATGACGCAGCGAGTTTACTCCGCGCTCGACCCCTCACCCGGCGACTTTGTCGCCACCCTCTCCGACTCGACTGAGCGCGTCGCAGGCCTCGAGGGGCGAGGGTTACACTCCGAGCGTCGCTGCCGCTCGCACTTGATGAGCTCGGTCGCTTACTCCGCCTCCATGAACGCGTAGCAGAGCACATGGGTGAGGATGAAGAAGCAGTCTTCGAGCCGACCCATGTTGCGCGACGGAACATTGAGCGGGAGCTTCACGAGGTCTTTGAGCTTGCCACCTTCGCCGGTGGTGAGGCCGACCGTCGTGCAGCCGACTTCATTGGCGTATTCGACCGCTTTCAGCACGTTCGGGCTGTTGCCGCTGCCGCTGATCGCAATCAGCATGTCCCCCTTCTGAGCGAAATTCTTCAGCGGCTCGACGAAAACGCTCTCATAGCCTTCGTCGTTCGCATACGCGGTAATTGTCGCGAGCGAGTCGGTCAGGCCGATCATCTTGAACCGCTTCTTCTTTCGAAGTGACGCCCCCTTCACAATGTCGACGACCATCTGCGAAGCGATCGAAGCGCTGCCGCCGTTGCCGCAGATGTAGACCGTCTTGTCGTTATCGCGAACCGCCCGCATCGTGGCGATCACTTCGCCGATCTTCGCGGTATCGAGCTTCGGAAGAAGCGAGCCGAGGTCTTCGAGATAATTCTTTGCGAACGTTTGATCGGACATGTTCGATTCCATTTCGTTGGAAAGTTGTGTTTCGGTTGGATCAACCGGTGGAAATTGTTTCTAGGTGTTCTGCGACCGCCACATTTCAAGGCGTTCGCGAACTTGAGCGGGGGTGGCCGTGCCGGTCGTCGCAAGCTGCTGCACCGTAATGGATGCGACGAGACAGCCGACGAGCGCCGCCTCCGGAAGCGTTGCTCCCGACGCGAATGCCAGGAGCGCACCGGCGGTTGCACTGTCTCCCGCTCCGGTCGGGTCGGTCGGTCCGGTCAATTTGACCCCCGGTACCACCGTCACCTCCGGGTCGCTGACGATCATGCCATGTTCGCCCCGCGTCACGCAGACCGGGGCGCCGGTTTCCGCACGCAGCTTCGGGAGCGCTTCGCGAAGCCGGCTGAGCGAAACTTCTTCGCCCGGAACCGGATTCTCATGCCCCACCGCTTCAAACTGGTTCGGCTTGATGATGACGTTGCGGAACAGCCGGATGTGCGTCCGGCTGTCGGCCCAGAAGATGACCTTCGGGTACTTCTTCGCCCGTTCGGCAATTGCGGAACGCATCGACGCGGTGACGACACCGCAGTCATCCTGTTCGACTTGATCGGCAATGATCACCGCATCAACTTCCGGCAGCAGGCCGTCGAGCGCCGAGATGACCTTGTCGATGATCGCCTGAGGCGTCCTGCCGCGGTTCTTCGTATCGTACCGCTCAAATTCCCCTTCGAGCCCCGGAACCGCGATATTGCGCGGCTTCAGATAGGTCGGCGTGTGGAGCGAGTCGAACGCCAGGAGCCGGTCAGTCGAGCAGCCACGCGCATGAAGTCCGCGGCGCAGGTCGTAACCCTCACCGTCATCCCCAACCGCCCCGACAGCGTGCAGCGTCTTCGCGCCGAGGGCTTCAAGATTGTTGACCACCGTGCCGGCCGCGCCGGGATACGCGCGAATCGCCGCCACCTGGTGCGCAATTTTCCCGGTCTCGACGCTCGTCTCGGCCAAAGCCGGGTCCGCCTCGAGGTATTTATCGAGAAAGAAATCGCCTAGCACGGCGATGCGCCGCGATGAGAAGCGATCGAGAAGCTCGTTGAGCCGTTCCTGTTTCATACGCTAAGCGCCGACGCGGCTCCAGATATGGTCGAGAAGCGTCCGGATGTCGCGGAAGTCGGGAATGACGTAGTCGGCGCCGACGCCGATGAGCCGGTCGCGCTTCCACGGGTCGGGCTTGCCGCTTCGCCCGGCTTCATCGCTCGCGACGGCAATCGCCGTCCCGCCCGACTGCTTGATATTGTCGATCTCCACGTAGCCGTCGCCGAGCCCCAGCAGCTTCGCCCCCTCGACGTTGTTTTCCTTGAGCAGCCGGTCGATGACCATCTGCTTGGAAAAACTGCGATGATCCGCGAGTGCGCCGTAAATGTGTCTGCCGAAGTAGGGACGAAGACCGAGCAACTCCGCTTCCTCAATGACGTATCGCTCGTCAGTGCCGCTGGCGAGATAGAGCTCGACGTCGCGCTCCTGCAGCGCCTTCAGGCATTCGATCGTCCCGGGAACGAGCCATTCTTCGGCAGCGGCCGCGTTCGTCCGCAGTTTCTCGCGACGTCCCTCGATCCGCTCCATCAGGAGATCGTGATACCGTTCCTTGTAGACGTTCGGATCCTTTGGCGTGCCGCCGCGCTTGGTGATTTCTTCCGAGAGCCGGAACATCTGGTAGATTGTCTGCTTGCCGGTGAGCTCTGCCACGAAGTTGCCGACGAGCGTGGTGAGCTCTTCGCGCGTCTCGCTCGTTTTGCAGGCGACGAGCTCGTCGACGAGCATCGGAATCATCACTTCGGGCCACCCCTCGCGGACGAGGCTGATCGTGCCGTCGAAATCGAACAGGGCGAAGCGAGGCGGGGCCGCGAGATGGATTTCGTGAACGACCTCAACGGTCGTCCCCGGGAGGAATTGTGTCGAACCGACCTGCTGGACGCGGCGTTTGTAATCGTCTTCGTGCGAAGCTGTCATGGAAAATCAGCGTATTTCTGCGGAAAAAGGCGAGCCGGGAGGGACGCCCGGCGGGCGGACCGGAGCGAAACGAACCCCCAGTTTAAGGGGATGCGGGACGATTTCAAAGCGAGCCCGCGAGAAGCCGGAATGCCTTCAAAATCAGCACCACGCTTGGTGCGTGGGTGATCCCGCCCGTCATGGCGAGCCGTTCCGCCTCGGCCAGGGGCATCTCGACTCGGCGGATGAGTTCGGTCCCATCCGGATCCGCATCGACGAACGTGAGCTGACGCGCAATGTAAAGCGTTGTGGGGGAAAGCAGCGAGGTTGTGAACGGGTCGACGCTCCCCGCGTCCATCCATTCCGCCGCCTCAATTCCAAGCTCTTCCCTTAACTCGCGCCTGGCGGATTCGAGCGCCGATTCCCCCGGTTCGGTTCCACCGCTCACAACCTCGAGCGAATTCCGCCCGATCGCATAATGAAACTCGTCGGTGAGATGGACGTTGTTGTTCGTGTCGATCGCGAGCACCGAAACGCCCGGCTTGATGCGCACCACGGTATGCGTCCCGTTCTCGCCGTCAGGACGAATCACATCATCTTTGCGCAGTTCCGTCCACGGATCTCGATAGACGAGGTGCGATTCGAGAATTGTCCAGGGGCCGTGTGGGGTCATGTGGCGATCAGTCTAAAGTCCAAGGTCTAAAGTCCGAAGTCGGAACGACTCATGTCTCAGAAAGGAGACCAGCCACAACGCGACTGCTATCGTTAGACGTTCGTCATGAGTCATTAGCCATTTCGCGCCGCGGCGGCTCCTGCCACGGCGGTCTCGGACCGTAGAACTGGTAATAGGTGCACTCGATGCGGCCGTTGTAGAGTTTGCGACGACGGTCCGCCTTGCGGCCGAAGTGCGTCTCGAAGTTTTCAAGCGCAGTGATGACATAGAACGACCAGGAGTCGAGCCGGCGGAAAACGTGCGTCATTTCCTGTGCAAGCTTTACCGCACTCTCCACGTCGCCGGATCGTTCGCCGTAGGGGGGGTTGCAAACGACGCAGCCGAACTTCCGGTGCGATGACACATCCTTGAACGCGCGCTGCTCGAAAAGGATCTCCGACCCGACGCCGGCATCGTGCGCATGCTTCCGCGCCATGCCGAGGGCGCGCTCGTCAATGTCGGAGCCGTGCAGTTCCAGCTCGATTTCCCGCTTCGCCAAGTCGGCCGCTTCCGCCCGGGCTTCCTTCCAGAATCCCCCCGGCACCTTCGGCCATTTTTCGGCATCGAAACTTCGTTTCAGTCCCGGTGCGATATTTCGCGCCCAGAGCGCCGCTTCAATGGGAATGGTTCCCGAGCCGCAGAAAGGATCGAGAAACGGACGCTGCGCATTCCAGAAGCTGAGCTGTACGAGCGCGGCCGCGAGTGTTTCCTTGATCGGGGCCGGGCCGATCGACGTGCGGTAGCCGCGCTTGTGAAGTCCCGGGCCGGTGGTGTCCAGCGTGAGCGTGGCTTGATCTTTCAGTATCGAGACTTCGATGGAGAACGGCGCGCCGTTTTCCTCGAACCACTGCGTCCGGTGCGCCTTCTTCATGTTTTCGACGACCGCCTTCTTCACGATCGACTGGCAGTCGGGAACGCTATGGAGCTGCGAGCGGACCGACTTGCCGCGCACTGGAAACGCCGCGTCGCGCGGCAGCCATTCGGACCAGGGGAGGGCGGTCGTCCGGTCGAACAGTTCGCCGAAATCGCGCGCGGGGAACGAGCCGAGCTTCACCAGAACTCGATCGGCGCTGCGCAGCCAGAGGTTGGTGCGGCAAATCGCCTGGAGGTCGGCGGTGAATGTGATCCGCCCGTCTTCGATCTTCTGACGATCGTAACCAAGCTGCTTCAGTTCGCGCGAGACAACCGCTTCCAGGCCGAAGCTTGCGGTCGCAATGAGTTCAATTTCCTGCATCGGATTCCGTTAGCCGCCGCTGCGGTGCTTCATGTAATAGCGTTGAATTTCCGCGACGCACGAGCGGCCGTTCGGAGCGGTTTGAGGACAGCGAACGTCGGTCGACTTCGCGCGCTCGATCGCCGCGCGGACGCGCGTCACCTCCCCCGCCAGTGCTTCGTTCTCGACTTCTTCCGGAGTCAGACCGAAGCAGGGACAGATCGGTGCTTCCGGATCTTTCGGATAAACCCTGTGAACCAGCGCGTCGACGGTGGCTGAGCGTTCGAACTGATCGAAATAAGCAATGGAACAGGTGGCCGACGGACAGAAGTTCGCCTCCGCCCCCAGCTGAGCCCGACACTCCGGCCTCAGCATTGCGTCGAGCGTGACCGGGCCGACCGGTTCCCCCGGCGACCCGCACTGCGGGCACCGCTCGACGGTCGAATCGGGTTCTCGGACGAAGGCTTTGTTCATGGATCATCAATTGCGTTGTGGCCGGTCTCCTGACCGCGCCACGCATTCTGACCGAAGGTCACCAACAGAACGCAGAGATCTGCGGTCGGTGAAAGTGTCGCGGTCCGGAAACCACGACACAACAAATAACAGACAGCGACTCAACAAATCGTCCGACGGTCAACTTATTCCGAAACGACTTCCACTCGCCGCCAGTACGCGTATTCGTTGTTCCAGTCGTTCGGATGATTGTGAACTTCAATTTCCACCGACTCCCCGGCGAACGAGCCGAGGTCCACCGTGTGCTCGGCCCAGCCGTCGGGAGCCGATTTCGGACCGACGGTCGTATCGAGCATCGGCCTGCCGTTCGCTTTGACAATCAGCCGGAAATCTCCCTGCGGATGATGTGCGACTTCGACGACGAGTCTCGACTTTTTCTGCGGCGGAATCTGGAATCGGCCGCGAAGCACGAAGGGCTGCATGTCGCGCTCGCG
>JBFWWA010000123.1:0-10038 GCA_050246455.1 Planctomycetaceae bacterium | reverse complement strand
TTTTTTTTTTTTTTTTTTTTTTTTTTTTTTTTTTTTTTTTTTTTTTTTTTTTTTTTTTTTTTCGCCGAAATCCGTGCGAATCGATGAGTTGCTTTGACTTTCGCCATGACCTGCCTCTTTCCATCTCATGCCCATCGCCGTCACCGGCGATGCATCACTTCGTCTTCGTCGCTCCACCCTTGGTGCCGTGTCCGCGGAAGGTGCGGGTCGGAGCGAATTCTCCGAGCTTGTGCCCGACCATTTCCTCGGTCACGTACACACTGATGTGTGCGCGGCCGTTGTGAACCAGGAACGTATGCCCGATGAACTCCGGCGAAATCGTCGACCGGCGCGCCCAGGTCTTCAGTGATTCCTTACGCTTCGACGCATCAAGCGCTTCGATCTTCTTCAAAAGCTTGAGGTCGACGTAAGGACCTTTTTTCTGTGAACGCCCCATCGGCTCAGTTCCTCGTTCTGCCCTGATTCATCTCGATTCGATATCTCTGAAAACTCACTCGCGGCTTGCCGCCGCTTCGCCCGTTTCATCCGCCCGTTCAGACCTTCAGCTGGCCGTAACGGCGTGAACGGCGACGGCGAATGATCGCCGACGACGAGGGCTTCCGTCGCTTCCGCGTGCGGCCTCCCTTCGCCAGTTTTCCTCGCGGACTGCAAGGATGACGACCGCCCGAGCTGCGCCCTTCGCCACCACCCATCGGGTGTGCGACCGGGTTCATCGCAACGCCGCGGACGTGAGGCCGACGCCCCTTCCACCGCTTGCGTCCCGCTTTGCCGAGGTTGATCGCCGTGTGTTCGGAGTTGCCGATCTGTCCGATCGTCGCCCGGCAGAGACTTGGAAGACGCCGAACTTCGCCCGACGGAAGTGTGATCTGTGCCCACTTCCCTTCGCGGGCGTTGATGACCGCTGAACTTCCCGCGGTGCGGCAGACTTTCGCACCGGCGCCGGGAAGCATCTCGATGTTGTGAATCGTTGTTCCGAGAGGAATGTTTTCGAGCGGAAGGCAGTTGCCGACGTTCGGCTCGGCGTCTGCGCCGCTCTGAACCGTATCGCCCGCCTTCAAACCTTCGGGAGCGATGATGTACCGCTTCTCGCCGTCGGCGTAATGGAGCAGGGCGATGCGCGCCGAGCGGTTCGGATCGTACTCGATGCTGAAGACCTTCGCGGGAATGCCGTCCTTCTCGCGCAGGAAGTCGATCATGCGGTACATCCGCTTATGACCACCCCCACGATGCCGAGCGGTGATTTTGCCTTCGTTGTTGCGTCCACCCTTCTTCTTGTAACGGGTGAGCAACCCTTTCTCGGGCGCCTTCTTGCGGTCGGTGATTTCCGAGAAATCACTGACCGACGCGCCACGGCGGCCGGGAGTCGTCGGCTTGTAGAATCGGATTCCCATGACTGCTTTCCTGTCCCGCTTTGTTTTCTCGTCTCAGTCCGTTGCGTTCGATGAACCGGATGGCCGGGTCCTCGCCTAGAAGAACGCGATACGATCCTCTTCGTGAAGCTGAACGATCGCCTTCTTCCAGTCGCTCGTATGGCCGAGCTTCAACTTGTGCCGACGCGGCTTGCCGTGGCGGTTCTGCGTCCGCACCTTGACGACGCGAACACTCCACAGCTCCTGCACCGCGTTCTTGATCTGATCTTTCGTCGCCATCGGGTTCACGGCGAACGTGTAGCTGTTGTACTTCTCGGAAATGTGGGTTCCCTTTTCGGTCACCAGCGGACGGAGCACGATCTGGAAAGGTTCCAACGTGATTTTCGATTCACCGGTCGCTGCCATTGTCGAACCCTCTTCCGTCAATCCACTTCGTGACTTCGCGAAACTCTTTCAATCGTCCGCCGGCATTACTTCGCCGCGGCGGCCACCGGCTTGCGGCTGCGCAACTGGTCGAGCGCTCCCCGAGTGATCACCAGCTGCTTCTGATGCAGCAGGTCGTAGGCGTTGAGGCCGCCGGCGGTCGACACCCAGACGTTTTCGATGTTTCTGGCTGATCGCCAGATGTTTGCGTCGTGTTCGGCAATCGTCAGCAGGCAGGCGGTTTCGCTGAGATCGAGCGATTTCAGGATGCCGGCCACAACACTCGTCTTCGGCTCCGTGACCGTCAGTTCGTCGAGCAGGGTCACCTGGTTGTCGAGGAACTTGCTCAGCAGCGCCATGCGAGTCGCAAGGCGAACGGCCTTCTGCGGCAATCGGTAGCCGTAGTCGACCGTATCCCGCGCGAAGGCGACGCCGCCCCCTTTGCGGATCGGCGAGCGAACCGGACCCATGCGTGCCCGACCGGTTCCCTTCTGGCGGAAGAGCTTCTTTGTGCTCCCCTGCACACGGCCGCGGTTGCGGGTCGAAACCGTTCCCACGCGACGATTCGTTTCGTACATGACGACGACATCGTGCAGGAGCTGCTTGTTGATTCCAGGCGCGAGCTCATTCGGATCGAATTCGTACGATCCGACCGACTGCCCCGACTTATTTCGAACCGAGAGGGAAATCATGTGTCTTTACCATTACCCCGAAGGACCGGACGGCCCGGCGGAATGTCTTGAATGCAACCGGCACCGGTTTTCCGGCGCCGGAACAACGCACTACTTTTTCGGCTTGTTGTCCGACTTTCGCTTCTTGTTCGTCTTGCGAACCATCACCCAGCCGCCATTCGGCCCGGGGACGGCCCCTTCGATGAGCATCATGTTGTCCGACTCGTTGACGCGAATGACCCGCAGGTTGCGAATCGTCACGCGAGAGCCGCCGTAACGGCCCGCCATGCGGGTCCCCTTGATCACGCGTGACGGATCGGCACTGGAGCCGATCGACCCGCCGTGGCGATGCACGCGCTTCACACCGTGGCTTGCGCCCTGACCCTGGAAGTTATGCCGCTTCATCACGCCCGCGGTTCCGCGACCTTTGATCGTGCCGATGACATCGACGCGGGGGATTTCCGCGAACGTCGCGACGGTCAGCGTCTGGCCTACTTCGAGGCCGTGCGCTTCGCCGTCGGTGCGGAATTCACGCACGTATCGCTTGGGCTCGCAATCGGCCTTCGGCACGGCTTCCAGGCCAGCCGACTGCCGCTGCTTCTGCCGCTTGCCGCCGATCTGGGCGACCTGACCACGTTCGCCACGCGTTGCCAGGCGACGCTTCTTGTCGGCGAATCCGAGCTGCACCGCTTCGTAGCCATCGCGATCCGTGGTGCGAAGGCTCAGGACGACGCAAGGGCCCGCCTCGATCACCGTCACGGGGACGAGATCGCCGGCCTCGTTGTAGATTTGCGTCATTCCGACTTTGCGCCCAAGCAGTCCGACTGGCATGGCTGCACTTCCCAGCAAGTAAATTTGACCAACAGATTCGATGAATTCGCTTACAAAATCCGGACGGCATTCGAACGCGGCGGAACGATACGATGTCCGCCTGCATCTGCAATGTCATCCGCGTGTCATTCGCGATTGTCGCGTAGACCGACCGCCGAAATCGGCGATCGCGACGATGCTCCCCTGAAAAACAGTCGAACCGAGCCCGACGCTCCGATTCGATTTCACCGGGGAACAATCATGAGACCGGAAACCCGGCCAACCCCCCTGACAACTTCCCGCCAACCCTGGCGGCACTGCACCATCCGCTGCGCGATCAACCTCCGCCGGCCGAAGCCTTGATCTTGATGTCCACACCTGCGGGCAGCGACAGCTTGTTGAGCGCGTCGATGGTTTTCCCGGTCGGCTGAATGATATCGATCAACCTCTTGTGAGTGCGGATTTCGAACTGCTCCCGCGACTTCTTGTCGATATGCGGACTGCGAAGAACCGTATATCGCTCAATGCGAGTCGGAAGAGGTATCGGGCCATGCACGACCGCGCCCGTGCGCTTCGCCGTGTCGACGATGTCGGAGGCCGATTGATCCAAAACCGAATGATCGTACGCCTCCATACGAATTCGGATTCGTTCCTGACTCGCCGCGGCCACTCAACCTACCCCACTCAAAAGGTTTACGTCGATCGATGCACCCTTCAGACGGTGCGGGAAACTCGCAATGGTAGTGACGGTGCGCAGCTTTGTCAAGAAACGCAAAAAGAGTTTCAAGGGGTTTCAACTGAAATCCGCGCTCGTCCGAAAGTCCTGTTTTCGCTGGTCGACGTGATCGGAAAAAATCGAACCTCGGAAGTCCCGCGCGGCGACCCCAAGCCGTGGGAAGAGAGTCTACCAAGAGGGAGCCCGGTGCGACAGTCAACCGGTTCCGCGGCCCGGCACAAAGGCGCTATTTCCCGTCGGAGATCCTCGAGGCCCCTGTCTCAACTTCTTCAAGCGATGGAGACTGCACCGGTTGCGCAAAGTCGGCGTCTTCCCCCCCGACGCGACGAAGCTCCGGCTCGGTATCGGGCCCATCGACGAACGTCCTGGTTGCCGGAGGCTTGCTCTTCGCGACGGCAGTTCCGTGGGGAGGCTCGATTTCCACATGCTCACTCGTGTCGAACTGCCGCCCGTCCGGCGTCACAAGCCGCGCGTGCAGCAGAACTTTGGCGTTCGACGGGATCTGCGACCAGGGGACCCGGATCAGATAGCCCGAACCCAGGAATCCGCTATGCCACAGCCCGCGGCATTCCTCGACACCGTACTCCCACTTTCCGATGAGCTTCTGTTCCTGGTTCTGGGTGAGGTCGTATGCCGTCAGTTCGATGCGGCCCGGCAGCTTGACCAGCTCCCCGTCGGCGTCGTGAGGGACGACGACCGCGGAAATCAGCTCGTCCCCGGGAACTCCGTCCCGGTCGAGCCCGCCGGTGAGGAGGCGGTTGAACTGAATTCCGGTCGCCCGAAACATCGAGTCGGCCTGTTCCGGGAGAAGCGTTTCCTGTCCGCGGCCTGCCAGCTGCTCCCGCAGATGCTGGGACTCCCCCCGAGCGGCGGCCAGCTCCGATTGGGCGGTCCGGAGCTCGGTTTCCATCCGGACGACGCGATCTTCCTGCTGGCGCAGCCGGGCCTCGAGCAACTCGGTGTTCCCCCGCACCGCGCAGCCCGAAAGGGACGCCACGACGAGCGCCGACATCCCTGTCAGTCTCAGGCCGGAGGTGCTCATATTTTCGGGAAACCGTTGCCGGCGCGAATGGCCGGAATCAGTCGAATCGAATCGTTTTGAAGTCGTTTCGATCGATCGAACGAAGGGGAAATGACAATCGGACGGTAAAGCTTCCGCGTGCGAGCAGCGACTCGGCGGTCATTATTCAGCAGCGGAAATCGCGGGCATTTTTTCGAGAATGTTATCGATCAGTCCGTAAGCTTTTGCCTCTTCCGAGAGCATGAAGTTGTCGCGGTCGGTATCGGCCTGGATTTTTTCGAGGGACTGGCCGGTATGTTTGATCAGGATTTCGTTCATCCGCTGCTTCACGCGGAGAACTTCCTTGGCGTGAATTGCGAGATCGGACGCGGTTCCTTCCATGCCGGCAAGAGGCTGGTGAATCATGATCCGGGCGTTCGGGAGCGCATTGCGTTTTCCCTTGGCACCCGCGGTGAGCAGCACCGCGCCCATGCTCGCGGCCTGGCCGATGCAGTAGGTGGCGACATCGCAGGTGATGTACTGCATCGTGTCGTAAATTGCCATTCCCGCGGTGATCGAGCCGCCCGGGGAATTGATGTACATGTGGATGTCCGCCTTGGAGTCTTCGAACTGCAGAAACAGCAGCTGCGCGACGAGGCTGTTGGCGACCTGGTCATTCACCTGGCTTCCCAGAATGATGATGCGGTCTTTCAGCAGGCGGCTGTAGATGTCCATCGCCCGCTCTTCGCGGCCGCTTTTTTCGATGACGTAGGGGACGAGCACCGTCATGGTTTCATGCTTTCAGGTTCAAGGCTCGCAAGCGGAAAACAGGTTGCAGCTCAGCGGGGTGGCGACTCTGCCCGGCGTTATTTCTTCTTGTCTTTCTCGGTACGCGCCAGGATCTCATCGACCAGCCCGTACTCTTTCGCTTCCACCGCGGTCATGTAGCGGTCGCGGTCCGTGTCTTTTGCGATGACTTCAATCGGCTGGCCGGTATGCTTCGCGAGGAGATCGTTGAGGATCTCGCGCGTCTGCAGAATGTCTTTGGCCTGAATTTCGATGTCGGAAACCTGCCCGCCGACTTCGCCGTACGGCTGATGAATCATCATCTTCGAGTGCGGGAGAGCGAAACGCTTCTTCGCGGTTCCGCCGGCGACGAGAATCGCGCCGCCGCTCGCCGCCAGACCGACGCAATAGGTGGCGACGTCGCATTCGAGGAACTGCATCGTGTCATAGATCGCCATCGTCGCGGTCACCGACCCGCCGGGCGAATTGACATAGAGGTGGATGTCCTGGTGGCGGTTTTCCGACTGCAGATACAGAAGCTTCATCACGATCAGGTTCGCGGCACCATCGTTGATCACGCCATCGAGGAAAATGATGCGATTCTCGAGCAGCAGGTCGCCGATCCCCATCTGCCGCTGGCGGGTGTAATCGCGCGATGCCTGGCTCATATTGCGCTGGAACGATGCATTAAGCGGGTCGAACATCGAGTGGCCTCGGCCTCTGGCTGGACTGCGGCTGCGCCGCAGAAGATTGCGGATTATGGTTTTGCGTGGGATATCCGAAAGGGATTCGGCGCGTCAAGGTCTCCCCGTTCTGCCAGGTTGCCTGCACAAACTGGGATATTCCCGATTCGGCGCAGACCCCCAAAACTTGCAAAGTTGTCCGTCGCCTCGGGTTTGCGGAGCAGGTGCAGGCTCCCTCGGCGAAGTTTGGACAATTATTGCGCCGGTCCAGATCGGGACAAGCGGCGCGCCATGATCGAAATTCAGTCAGAGTTGAACGGAATTCCGATCATACCGGGCTAGAACCGCGCCAGGCCTAGCCGTGGTCGTGATCATGGCCGTCGTGGTCATGATCATGGTCGTGTGCGATTTCCGTGTCGGAGGTGAATCCGCAGACGGAAATGGGAACCGCCTCCACCTGGCTTTCGGCAGGTCGGGGCTGCTTCACATCTTCGTACTTGGCGCGTTCGAGGATGAAGTCGACGGCTTTCCGCTCGCGGATCTGTGCTTCCAGATTCTCGATCATTCCGGACTTTGCGAGACGAGCGCGAACGCGTCGCGGGCTTTCGCCTCGCTGCATCGCCATGAGCGCGATCTGCATTTCGATGTCGTGCGGAGTGACTTCGATCTTTTCCTGTGTGGCAATCCGATCCAGAACAAAGTGCTCCTTGAGCGCCTGCCGCGTGGTGCTGACGGCACGCTGGCGGATTTCGTTCTCGCGAGCCTGAATTTCCTGGGTCGTGAAGCCCGCCTGCTGCATTTCGAGAATTTCGCGACGCAGCGCGTTATCGACCTGCCGGAGCACGAGCTGTTCCGGAAGCTCCCACTTGGCCGATTCCGTGATCTTGTTGAGAACTTCCGAGCGAGCCGACTGCCGCTGGTCGTATTCGAGCTGCCGATCGAGAATGGACCGGACTTCCTTGCGGAGGTCCTCTTCCGATTCCACGCCGATGCGGGTCAGGAACTCCTTGGTGAGCTCCGGCGGAGTCATCCGCTTCACATCGAGAACTTCAAACGACGCGTGCACCGTTTCTCCGCGCATTTCGACGAGCTCGGCTTCGCGGGAAATTGTGACATCGGCTTCGCGCTTGTCGCCCTCCTTGGCCCCTTTCATGAGCTTGTCGAAGCCCGACAGTTCCGCGTCCCGGAATCGGAGCGTCGGCTTGACCCGGATCATGACGTCCGACGCCTTGTGCAGCGATTTGCCGTCGTGCGTGAAGTCAATCGAGAGGCTGAGGAAGTCACCGGCCGAGACCTCTCCCTCGTGCGGCTCGAACTGGCCGTACTGTGAGAGGAATCGCTCGAGGTAGGCTTCGACGTCGTCGTCGGTTGTTTCACGGACCGGCCGTTTGAGCTTGAGCCCGTCGTACGACGGAAGCTCGAAATCGGGACGGACTTCGACGTCGAACTCGTATTCGAAGTCTCCTTCGTCCGGAATATCGAGCGATTCGACGTTGAAATCGGGCTCGTTGATCGGGTCGAGACGCTTGTCGTCGGCGAGCTGCTCGAGGCTTTCGAGCAGAATCTTCTGTTTCACCTGGCCGGCGAGCTCTTTCTTGAATCGCCGCTGAATGAGCGGGACCGGAACATGGCCGACACGGAAGCCGGGAACGGCGGCCGTCAGCGAGAATTCGCCGACCGCTTCCTCAAAGTAGTGATCGATATCGGCGCGGGGAACGCGCACTTTCACGTGTTTGCGGCAGGGACCCGCATCGGCGATGTCGACATCGAGCGACATCTTGAACGGTTCATCTTCGGCAACCGCGGTCGATTCCACTTCTTCTGCAGCTTTCTTCGCTGCTTTTTCCTTCGCGGCCATTCCTGATGATTCCTCAATTCTGCTGAAATTGAATGGGTGGGGTCATTTCCCCCGCCCCTGTTTGTTCGGATCCGATTCGTGTTTCCCGAATCACCCGGGCTCTGTCACCGCAGTCGCGAAATCCGGCAATTCCGGTCCCGAAAACGGCACCCCAATGTGCCAACGGTGCATGGACCAATTGGGAGAAACCGGGCAGTGGCTTTTGCCCTCGCTGCCGCCCGGCAGGGTCCATCCATTGATCGCGATTGCGCCGGCGGCATCAACTCGGAAAGAAAAAGCGGGCGAAGGGATTCGAACCCTCGACGTCCACGTTGGCAACGTGGTGCTCTACCACTGAGCTACGCCCGCAACGTCATGCCGCGTCGTTTCGCTGAAACACGGGGCCGATTATCCCCTGCAGGCGTTCAGCGTCAAGTCCCGCAGCCTGTTTCTGACCCGATTATAGCGCTCCCGAATGCTGCCGCAAGGGACCGTCACTTTTGCTCTCGAGGGGTGTCGTCTGTTCATTCGTTTGGCCTTGCGTTGCCACGTTCCCTGGGAGAGGATCGAAAACGTTTCGCAGATTGGGAGAACTTCGACGCGGCCCGCGTTCGGGAACGCATCGGCCGCCATTGCTGGATCCGCCCTATGAATTCGGTTTCGCCGCAAGGACTGGATCAGTTCATCACCAGCAACGGGCAAAGTCTCGACGCGTTATCCCGGAACGCGCCGGTCCTGATCATTTTTCTGCGGCACGGCGGCTGTCCCTTCTGCCGACAGGCCCTCGCCGATCTTGCACTGAAGAGACAAGAGATCGAGAGCGCTGGGATCACACCGGTGCTCATCCATATGATGAGCCCGACTGATGCCGCCAGCTTGTTCGCCAAGTACCAGCTAGACGACCTACCCCACATTGGCGATCTGGACGGCAAGGTCTATCAGGCGTTCGGCATGAAGCCCGGGACCATCAATCAGATCATCGGCCCGCGCGTCTGGTGGGAGGGATTCAAGGCGGCGGTCGTCGAAGGTCATTGGCCCGGCATCGCGAAGGGGAATGTTTATCGGATGCCCGGAGCGTTTGTCCTCTATCGCGGCGAAGTGCTCGACGCGGTGATCCCGGGGAACTCCTCGGAGCGGATCGATTTCGGTGCGCTCGCGTCGTGCACCCGGTGCGTCGAGTAGGACGTCCAGTCCGGCGAACACCCTCGCTGTTCAGTACCCGACCGCGGCGCCGTCGTTGCGGACTTCCGTCCCACCGTGCAGGGTTCCGTGTTTGTGGTCGATCAGAATTCCCTGGTAGCCCCCGAAGCTTCCTTTCGCGCGCTTGATGTTGTGCCCGCGGCGACGGAGTTCTTCGATTGTCTCGTCGGGAACGCCGGACTCGACATCGACGTCCCCGCCATCCTCGGCCATCGGCCGGCCGGTCGGCGTTTGTGAACCTTCATGGCGGACGCGCGCCGCATCCCCCGCTTCCTGCACGTCCATATCGAAGTCGATCATGTTCACGAGGACCTGAACGTGCCCTTGCGGCTGCATGTCGCCCCCCATGACGCCGAAGCAGAACCACGGCGCGCCATCCGTCGTTACAAAGGCGGGAATAATTGTGTGGAAGGGACGCTTATGGGGTTCGAGGCGGTTGACGTGTTTCTCATCGAGATTGAATTGCCCGCCCCGATTCTGCAGCACAAAGCCGACCTCGCCCGGCACCACCTGCGAGCCGAA
>JBFWWA010000122.1:0-10090 GCA_050246455.1 Planctomycetaceae bacterium | reverse complement strand
CGGGGGGAGAGCGAAACCGCGTCCACCTCGCGAAGCTGCTCCGCGCCGGCGGCAACCTGCTGCTTCTGGACGAGCCGACGAACGACCTCGACGTCGACACGCTCCGCGCGCTCGAAGAGGCGCTCTCCGATTTCGGCGGCTGCGTGATGGTCACCAGCCACGACCGCTGGTTCCTCGACCGCATCGCGACGCATATCCTCGCGTTCGAGGGAGACAGCAAAGTCGTCTGGTTCGAGGGGAACTACAAAATGTACGACATCCAGCGCCACGAGCGACTCGGAGCCGAAGCCGACCGCCCGCACCGGATCCAGTACAAGCCCCTCACGCGCTAACGCACGCAGGTCTCTTATTTCCCCCTCTCCCCGCCGCGGGAGAGGGCCGGGGTGAGCGGCTCGGGTAGCACGCCCTGCCAAGGGCGTGGTCCCAGCGCAATCACTCGACCAACTTCACAGGCGCGGAGTTTTTGAACAAAGCCCCGCGCCGAGGGAGAGGGTTCATGAACGCACAGAGCAAAGCGGCGACAGCTACGGCTTCTTCGCTTCGACCGGCGTTCTCTTCACATCCGACGTCTGCTCGGTCGGAGGGCGGGGGTCGACTTCGTCCCCCGTGACGAGGTTCAGATAGAACGCGGCCAGCGGTCGCAGCGGCGTCGCCGGATACGCTTCGAGCATCGTCCGCAGCATCTCTCCCGCTTCCTTGTTCCGTCCCGATTCGAGCAGGCAGAGCGCCCGCTCGTAGTACGATCCGGAAATCTCGATGCGCGTCGTTCCGAAGAGGTCGACAACCGAACGGCTGTGGATCAGCGGCCAGCGCTGCACGGAAGGAGAGCCGACGAGCGGCATCGATTGCAGCACCGCTCTCATCCCTTGTGACTGCCGGTCGTCACCATCGATACCCCACAGTTCAATGGCGCGGTCGTACCGTGCGCGCCCGAGTGCGACCATCCCCGCAGTCGGCGCCCAGCGGATGTTATCGGGCAGCTGCGGAGTCTGTTCCAGCCGTTCCAGCCCGGCCTCCGCTTCCGCAAATCGGCCGAGCTCGAAATAGATCTGCGAAAGAAGCAGTTGTGCTTCGGGCCGGTTGAGAATCAGTTCCGGCTTCCCCTCCAGTATCTGGCCGGCGCGTTCAATGTTCCCTTCATTGTAGGCGAAGGTGGCGATGCTCAGAAAATCGGCATCCGGACTCTGCAGAAGCTGCGCGACGCGCTCTTCGGCCCCTTTCACCCGCTCGTTCATCTGACCGTAGAGCTTCTGAATGGTTTCATTCAGCTTTTCTTCGTCGGCACGCTTGCCCGGATCCGCCGACTTCGGTTGCAGCAACTGGTATTGATCGAGCGACTTCATCGCCGGCTCGAATTTTCCCTGGGACGAGTACAGCCCCGCGAGGGCGCGGTGCGTGAAACGATGATTCGGTTCCAGAACGAGCGCCTGCCGGTACGCCGCGAGCGCCTGGTAGTAACGGCGCGTCTGCATGGGACCAAGCGCGTTCACTCCCATCATCCGCGCTTCGAGCCGGCCGAGGAATTCATACATGAGCCCCAGCGCCCGGTAACCCTCCGCCGATTGAGGGGCCTCGGTGAGTCCGGCATTCGCGTTGCGGATCGCCAGATGCGCAAGGGCCGAGCCGACCTGCGCCGGGAGCTGCACGTTTCGATTCGAAACAGCATCGTCGATCTGCCGCTGGTAATGCAGCGAGAGCTGCATGCTGTTCGGCCGGACTCCCTGCGGTCGCCGGAACAGCTGGAAGTACGAGACCGGAACGGCAGCCCATTCGAGCCGCTCTTCGGGAGGGGGGAGCTCGCTGCGAAACGCCTCGCGCACGTAATTGACGGCATGCTTGTCGAGGTAGTCGCGGACGGTTTCAGAAATTTTGGATGCATCGTCGTTCTGGGGCGCGGTTCGATAAAAGCTCGCCGTCGAAGCGGTCAACTTCGTCAGCTTCCAGTCGCGCGAGCGCCGCAAGTTGAGAAACGCGGGGTAGTCGGCGCTTGATCCCGCCAGTTTCGGGAGGACATGCGTGACCTCGTATTTCTCGAACGTTGCTTTCCAGGTTTCGGGCGAATTCTCGCTCGGCAGGCTGCGGAGCGCATCGCGCACGCTCCGGTGCAGGCCGACCAGGTCATTGCCGTTGCTCCCGGCAAATAGCGCGATGCGCGAATCGATGAAGTCGCGCTGCCCGACCCAGATCAGGAGATCTCCCTGTTCGAGGTAGAAGTTGAACGGCCGATCGTCGAGCGCATCGGCGACATGTTCGCGAAGATCGTCCGAATGCGCGGTGAGCGCCGCGTTGATTCCGGCCCCCGCCTGCCCGCGATGCGATGGCGCAAGCCGTCCTCCGATCTGCGCGAGCGCGAGCAGCAACAGGGCCAGGACGGTCGCCGCTCTCCCCCCGCGCGAGAAGACGATCTCGCTCGTTGCGATCGAATACGTCTGCCGGAACCGCCGCTGGTACCAGTCCTGCGCCTGGATTCCGGCCAGCACCGCGCAAACCAGAGCCGTCGCGGCAATTTCATGCGCGCAAATCGCCGCGAAAACCGCGAAACCGCAAACCGCAAAGAGCGGTCCCAGCGGACGGCGCGAGCGGTTGAGCACGAAGAGCACGAACACCGCCACGATCAGAAACAGCGCCGCCGCGGTCTCCGGCAACATCGGCTGCCAATACCGGATCGAAGTGATCGGCGAGTAATCGCGCTCGCCCGCTCCGCCGGCGTACACTGCGCGAAGCGTCGGATACTCGACCGAATAGAGTGAAAGGGGCGCGAGCAGCGATTTCCACCCGAACGGATTGACGAGCGTGGCCAAGGCGGAGGCCCCCCACCAGGTCCAGATCGTTTTCAAGCGGGAAGAATTCGTTCCTTCTCCGCGATCAAGCGCGAGACGCGCCGTCTCGCCGAGCGCGAGCAGCCCGAACAGCGCCAATCCGAGAAACATCCGCGAATCGAGATTCGCCCAGACCAGAAACAACGGGGCAAGCCACTGGAGCGCGCGCACATTTCCGGTCTGCTCCCACCGGTTCCACAACCAGAGGACCAGCGCCAGGCCGAGCAGTGTGATCAGTTCCGGCATCGCCGTCATCCGGGCCTGGCAGGCAATGATGGCGGCCGCCGCGCAGATCGAGCTCCACCAGGTCGACACACCGGCTCGGCGCGTCTGAATCACGAGAGCGAATGTCGCAGCCGCGATGACGGCTTTGAATACCGACAGTCCCACTCCGCCCCCGACGGCGAACACGCCGGCGACCACGAGATCAAAAAACCACGAAAGATTCGTCCAGGGTCGATCGGCCGCGGTGTACGAAAAGACGTCGAGCCGCGGCGGAAGCCAGCCGTGACCTGCGATGTACTGCCCCGACTTCACATGCACGAGAGTCGGCGATTCCGCAATTTCCGTCATCGCCGCCAGAAGCGCGAGCAGCACCACCGACCAGCGGATGACGAAGTCGCCCCGGAGCGCCTCGTCTTCCACCAGTTCCGGCGTCAAAGGCTCGTGTGTGGGGAGATCATCGTCCTGCGCGGCAGAACGGGATGCGGAATCATCATCGGACGGTTGAGCTGTCACGGAGAAATCACATTTCGCTTGGGAGGATATGTCACCCGGCCGCTGGAATTGGAAGTGCCAGGAACAATGCTATTCCTCGCGTCGGAACAGCGTCAAGGAGAAAGGGAAAGGGGGCGCGAGTTCGCGGAATTCTCGGGCGGTCGCTTGCATCTCCGACGGAATCTTCGCCACGATCTGATCTGCGTTCGGGAAATCCGGCCGGTTCGACGGCCTTCATCGTTCCCGGTGCACCAACCGAACAACTGGGGAATGCGTCATGGCGGGGCTGCGTTACGGAATTGTCGGCGGCGGTTTCATCACCACGTTTCAGCTGCGGGCACTGCTGCAGGTGCGCGGCGTGGAAGTCGCGGGACTCGTCTCGCGGCGGGCTCCGGAAGAACTCGCGAAGTGGGTCCGCGAACATGACCTCGGGCCGGCACGCATCTATTCGAGCGTGCGCGAGATGGCCTCCAACGTCGACGTCATCGCGATCTTCTCCCCGAACTTCACGCGCATCGATGCGGTCGAGCAGGTCGCCCAGGCCGTCGCCGAGGGGGCAACACTCAAGGGAATTATCTGCGAGAAGCCGCTCGGCCGAAATCTCGCCGAAGCGCGCAGGCTCGTGGAACTCGTCGAGAAGATGAAGATTCCGCACGCCTACTTCGAGAACCAGCTCCACATGCGGACGATGCAGGCGACGCGCGAACAACTCGCGCCCGCGGCACGCGCAATGGGCGCGCCGGTACTTGCACGCTCCGCGGAAGAACATGCCGGCCCGCACAACGCCTGGTTCTGGGATCCGACGCAACAAGGCGGCGGCGTGATGTCCGACATGGGCTGCCATTGTCTCGCCGTCGGCTGGTACGCGCTCACTCCGCCCGGGAAGCACCCCCGGTTTCTCGTCCCCCAGTCGGTCTCCGCCGATCTCTCGCTTCTCAAGTGGGGACAGAAGCGGTGGCGAAAGGAACTCATCGAGCGTTTCAGCGTCGATTACGCGCGCACCCCGGCGGAAGACTTCGCAACCGGAATGGTCACGTTCCGAAATCCGGAAACGGGGCAGATCGTCAAAAGCCAGTTCACGACTTCCTGGATGTACGACAAGCAGGGGCTTCGGCTTCTTGTCGACGGGATTGGTCCCGGGTACGCGTTCGAACTCAACACGCTCCGCTCCCCGCTCGAACTCTTCATCGGCGATAAGGCCGCCGAAGGTCTGCAGGACTCCGAGCTCGCACTCGAAAAGGCGACGGCGACGCGCGGACTCCTCACCGTGCAGCCGAACGAGCCCGACCTGTACGGCTACACCGACGAGAACGTCGACGCAATCGCAGCCTTCACAACCGGAAGGCCCCCGCTGCTCGACTGGCATTACGGCGTTGAGATCGTCAGGCTGACGATGGCGGCGTACCTGTCGGCAGAACGGAAAGCGGTCGTCGACCTGACCGATCCGGCGACCTGCGCAGAACTGGAAACCTATGTGCCGAAAATTCAGCAGGGCCGAGGCCGGGAGGTCCTTTCGGTCGAAGGGGAGTAATCATTGCAACCGGCCTGCCAGCTGTGGCCGGTCTCCTGACCGAGCCACTTTCGCGGACCGAAGGCCTCCCCGATATTCCGCGATAACAGCCGGTTCACTGGAGACGGCGCCGGAACTCGTCGACCACCCCCGACCGGCGTGATCCGGATTCGATGCTGCTACGTTTCCAACATCGACCGGACCCCGTGTTGACCCTGCAGGAAACGGGGTCGATAATTGAAGGTGATCCTCGTTTCGGCGCACCACTGCGCAATTTCCTTATCTAACCGCGTGAGCCGCGATGCCGAGCTGGATGAACCGGGCTTCGACGCTGCTCAAAGGGCACAAGAGTGAGCCTGAGGTTCCCGATCCGTTTCGCGTGGTCTGCCTCTGCGGGAACAGCATCGGCGGGATGCGGCAACGACGCACGCAGATTTCGGTCTGCGTACGGTGCGGCGAGCGGCTGCTGATCCTCCCGAAGGACCCGTACCCCGGCCCCCCTCCGCCGCCGCAAGCTATTTCCGTTTCCGCCGATCAGACGATCAGCCCCGAAGGAAAACCGGTCGTCAAGCCGGTGAAGCCAGCTGCGCTTCCGGAGAATCTTTCTCCGGCTGAGCGCGCCGCCCGACGTTTTGAAGAAGCGCAGAAGCAGAAGAAGAAGGTCGAGGAAGAGGCGAAGGCCGCCGCGGAGCCGAAACTGGAACCGGCCAAAGCGCGCGGTTCGATCGTTACTCCGTTCCGGACGATTGTCATCGGCATCGCGTGCGTGCTTGTCGGGACCGTCTACTGGGGAATCAAGGCGCGGCGTGCCGACCTTGCGGCGCGCGTCGTGCGTACTGCGATCAACGAGGCCGACGAAGCGGTCAGCAACGGCGATCTCTCGACTGCTGCCCGCAAATACGCGGAGGCCTCCGAAGCGCTCACCGTGCTGAAGCGGAACGACCCCGAAGCGCTCCGCGTGCACCAGGCGAACCGCGAGACATCAACCGCGGGCCGTTTGCTTCTCGGTTCCCTGCATGAGATCGGCGATGAAGCGCGGAAGGCCCAGGAGGGGGCTTCCGAGGGTTGGCAGGATTCGCTCCGCACCCGTTACCAGGGTCAATGGCTGATCATTCAGGCGCCGGTCAAGAGTTCGACCGATGCGGATGCAAACCCGCGGACGCAGATTGTCTTCCCGATAGCCGCGGGTGCAACGTCGGTCATCGTCGAAACCGACGAGAGCGCCCTCGAAACGCTCGTCGGCGGCGAAGCCGATTCCGATGCCATCTTCGCCGCACAGATCGACGAAGTCCGCTACGAATCGGAACCGGGGCGCGAACAATGGATTCTCACGCTCCGAGCCGACACGCTCTTCCCGTGGTCGAACTGGAAAACGTTCGAACTCGTCGGACTCGCCGGAGCCGGGGAAGATGAAGACGCTGACGCACGCAAGATTCTCGACCGGCAGTCGGAACGGCTCGGAGTGCCGAAATGATGCTCACGACCATGACTCGCACGCTTCTCCGCATCGCAGTGATGCTGCTGCCCGTCTGCACGGTGGCTGATTCCGTGTTTGCGGCGGCGCGGTCGGTGGAATCGGTCGTCGCCGAGAAAGCGCAATGGCCAAGCTACGCGTCCGCCAACACTTCGATGACGATCGAAGGTCGTTTCTCGTCGATTGCGGGGAAGCAGATGCGCTTCCGCAATTGCGATCTCGTACTGCAATCGCATGATGGAAGGACGCTGATTCGCCCGTCGCGCGACGCGGAGAACGTCGAAGTTTACGGCCGCTTCGGACTGGTCAACACGCGCCCGGTTTTCCTCATTGAAAGGCTCAATGAGAAGCCGAACGACAAGGAAACGGTGCTCGGACGAAAGAGAGCGCTGCGCGAGGCAAGCCCCCAGGAGTGGTACGAACTCGGAAAATGGGCGGCCGGCCGCGGCGCGTTCTACTCCGACTCGGAACTTCAGGTCCAGGCGCGCGAGGCCAACGCCGAAGGACTCGAGCGGGAACGGAAGGCCCTTCCGGCCGATGCCGTCGAACCGCTCGTCGAACTCTCGAAAAAAGTTTCCGAGCTCGGCCTTCCCGACTCGATCCGCGGCGATCTCATCCACGAGTCGTATCAGCGCCGCTACCTTGCCGTGGCGAAGAACGACAGTGCCGCACTTCTCGAACTCTCCGAGGAATTCGCGGCGGAATTCGATGGGGCCAAAGTCCCGCTGAATCCCCCCCAGCCGAATCTCGTCGCCGACTATCTGAAGAATCCACTCGACGTTTATCGTAGCGCCGATGCCGCAAGCCGTCTCCGCCTGCATCGGATTCTGTACGTGGAAATCCTCCGGCAGTCGATCATGAGCCGGACGCTTCCCGAGGGCGCAAACGGCTACCAGATTGCTGAAGAGATCGATCAGCAGATTCCGGAGGACCATGCGGTTGCGGAATCGCTCCGCGAACGCGAGATCGCGTATCGGTTCAAACGCATCGAAACCGCCACGCGACAGGACGCTCTCGAACTTTCCGAGGAACTCAACCGCCGCAAGCAGCCGGAGAAATCGCGGCAGGTTCTTGAGGTGTGGTTGAAGGCGCGAACCGATCGGCTCCGCACCGAAGGCCCCACCGGCCTCATCCAGGCGGCCGAAGAGTACGAGACACTCCTCAAGGACAAAAAGACGGCGCTCGCACTCCTCGTCGAGGCGTATGAGCTCGACTCAAAGTCCGAGGCCATTGCGAAACGCCTCACGCAACACGGCTACGTTCTCAAGGGGGGACGCTGGCTGAGCAAGGCCGATTCCGATGCAGTTCCCGAAGATCCGGTGCAAATGGCGCTGCGCGAGGGACGCGTCGTCGCCGGAATGACGGCAGAACAAGTTCGCAAAGCCCTGGGCGCTCCCGAATCGCTGGCCCGCGCCGCCACGTCGGGAGAGGTCAACGAAATCTGGACCTATGCGAACTCGTCCAAACTGCACCTGGTCATTCACCTCCAGCGCCGCGGCCGCACCGGCGAGTTCAAAGCGGTCAGCGTCACTCAGGTGAAAACAGACGGGAAGTAGTCGCGTCGAGTGCAATTGCAACGCACTCGGGAAAGAGGGTGCCACTGGCGGCGGCTTCGGGCCGCCAGTGCTTTGAACGCGGAGGGTCGTTGGATTCGAACGAAAGTCTTGTGCGCTCTCGAGAGGAGCACTGGCGAGACGAAGCGTCCCGCCAATGGCACCCGACGCGTCTGGTTGAGGTTGCAAGCGGCGCTCATTCGTCATCGTCAATGATGACTTCGCAGTCCGGCAGACTTTCGAGAAACACCTTTCCGTACCGTTTGGTGCGGACGCGCGGGTCGAGGATGACGACCTGGCCGCGGTCGGTCTGGCGGCGGATGAGGCGGCCGAATCCCTGTTTGAGTTTGATGACCGCTTCGGGAACCTGGTATTCGAGGAACGGATTTCCCCCGCGCGCCTTGATGGCATCAATGCGCGCTTCGAGCAGTGGATGATCCGGCACGCTGAACGGCAGCTTGGTGATAATCACGTTCTGAAGCGCATCCCCCGCCACATCGACTCCCTGCCAGAAACTGTCAGCTCCAAAAAGCACCGCAGCGGGATCTTCGCGGAACTTTTCCAGCATCATCGTCCGTGGCATGCCGTCCCCCTGGCTGAACAGGGAGAGATTCCTTGACGTGAACCACGAGCCGAGTCGCGCCGCGCAGCTCTTCATCATCTGGTAGCTGGTGAAGAGGACGAACGCGCGCCCCGATGTTTGCGCAACATACTTCTTGATCATCTCGCAGACGGCGGTTTCGTATTCGCGCGGCTTCTCTCCCGGGTCGGGCATTCGCGCGGGGAGAATGATCTTCGCCTGCCTTCGGTAATCGAAGGGACTGCCGAGCCGCGTCTCGCTCGATTTCGTCAGCCCGATCCGGTTCTTGATGAAATCGAAGTTTCCCTCGCCGACGGCCAGCGTCGCGCTCGTGAGAATGACGGTCGGCACCTTGTTGAACAGCACGTCCCGCAAGACCGGTCCGACGTCGATCGGAGCGGAGACGAGCTTCGTCTGCTGCCTGCGGCGGCCGGCTGCTTCAATCCAGTAAACGGAATCGGATTCGGTCTGTTCGAGCCACGCGCCCAGCATCTCCGCGATTCCCAGGCAGCGCTGCGCGGACGCGGTGAGCTCGATTTTATCCTCGTCTTTTTCAAGACCGGCCGCGAAGGTCGAGATCGACCGGGCCAGATCGACGAGCAGCGGTGAAAGATCGTTCGTGATCGGCGGGGGAGAATCGACCCGACCGTTCTCTTTTCCGAATTCCTCCTGCCACGCCTTCACGGCTTCGAAGAAGTCCGCCTGCCGGTAACGGATTTCAACGGCGAGCTGCTGCGCTTCGGTGAGCCGGTGATGGATGAGCAGCCCTCGCTGCGTCCGGTCGTTATAGAGCCGGTTGAGCAGGTACTCGATCTGCCCGCTGGAAATTGCGAGTCCGAGATGATCCCCCGCCACACCTTCGAGGGTGTGCGCTTCATCCAGAATCGCGACATCGTACTCGGGAAGGATTCCGGCCCCTTCGCGGCGCAGGGCGAGGTCCGAAAAGAAGAGTGCATGATTGACGACGAGAATGTCGGCGTTCCAGACCCGACGCCGTGCCTGAAAATAGAAGCATTGCTGATGCGTCGGGCAGTTGCGCCCCAGGCAATTGCCGTGCTCGCTTTCAATTTCCTCCCAGACCTGCGGCAGGGGCTGAAAGTTGAGGTCGGACCGGCTCCCGTCGGTCGTCTTCCGCGACCACTCGACGATCGATTGCAGTTGATGCAGTTCCTCGGAGTTTGCGAAGAGGGAACCGGAGCGTTCCAGAGCGCCGCGCAGCCGGCGGAGGCTGATGTAGTTCGACCGACCCTTCACGAGCACGGCCGAGAATTCGACCGGGAGCACCGCATTCAGGAACGGGATGTCGCGCCCGATGAGCTGTTCCTGCAGACTGATCGTGTGTGTTGAAACGACGATCCGTTTCCGCTGCTCTTCTCCGTCTGATCCCGCGGCTGCCAGAATTGCCGGAACGAGATAGGCGAAACTTTTGCCGACGCC
>JBFWWA010000121.1:0-10112 GCA_050246455.1 Planctomycetaceae bacterium | reverse complement strand
GATTCCCGCGACGTCGTTGAACGTGACTTCAACATCTTCCTGAGCGTAGAGCCGTCCGCGGCTGCGGCCGAACGACATGGCCGTTCCGGCCCCGCCCATCCGCCGAACGAGGATCATGAAGAAGACCAGGATGAACACGAGCGGCGCGATGAACATCACGACCGAGTGCCATTCGGGCGGCGGCGGCGGGAAGTCCGGGACAATTCCCTTTTCCTGCAGCAGCTTCTTCAGGTCGGCTTTGATCTGGTCTCCCATCTCGTAGACGGGGACTTTGAACTTGCGAGTGGTCCGAGCCGCGTCCTTGTCGCGCGCCTCGACCTCCTTCGGCTTGTCCTGGAAGCGAATGTAATCCGGGCCGATGACGAGTTCGTAGACGTTGGTTTTGTCGTAAGTTCCGTCGCGGAGGCCTTGCTCGAAGGCGCTGAACGCAAGCTCTTCACCCTGCTGGCTGTTGTTAAACAGGGAGAACAGGAGCACGGCCCCGACAACCGCAAGCATGAGATACCAGAAGAGGTTGCTCGACTGCTGGCGATCGTTTCGTCGTGAATCCCCCTGTTTGGGGCGCAGCGGCCGACCGTTTTCCGGCGATGGCGGGGGAGTGGGATTCGATTCAGACATATTCGCTCACTGTGTGATTGTTCAAACTGTATGTCGGAATGTTACAAGGGTCAACCCGATGGGAATTTCGCCCCGATCGGTCGATCTCGGCTTGGATCGTGGGTCGTCGAGGCGTCTTTTCCCAGAATCCGGGCAACCTCGCAATCCCGAGCGTCGAGTATCTGCAACAGATGCGACGACCACGGAGCTTCGATTCAGAAGCTGCCGATGTGTTCGCGCGGAAGAGACGTGGCCGCATACCCTGAAACGTGGTCAGAACCTGACCGGACGACGGGTCTTGCGACACAAACGGGTCGCACCTAAAATGGCTGGGTGCGACTCACAGAACACTCGGATTCGGCAGTACTCGGTCAATCCTGTTCACTCACGGCGCCGCAAGATACGGGCATGAAACAGATTGCAGTCCTGGGATCAACCGGATCCATTGGGACAAGTTGTCTCGATGTGATCGCGGCCCACCGGGACCGCATGCAGCTTGTCGCGATCACTGCCCACAACAACTGGGAAGCGCTGGCTCGACAGAGCCGGGCGTTTCATCCTCGTTGGGCGGTCGTTGGCGACGCTTCTCTGAAATCGTCGGTTTGCAGGGAAGATTTTTCGCCGGAGACCGAAGTACTGTTCGGCAGTTCCGGGATTGAAAAGGTCGCGTCGGAATCGGCCGTCGACGTGGTGGTTTCGGGAATTGTCGGGGCCGCAGGACTGCGCGGAACCTGGGCCGCTGTGGAAGCGGGCAAGACCGTCGCACTCGCGAATAAAGAGACGCTCGTTGTTGCAGGGGGATTGATCTACGATCTGGCTCGGCGAACCGGAGCCCGTTTGATACCGGTCGACAGCGAACATAGCGCAGTGTTTCAGGCGATGCAGGGAGGGAAGGCGAACGAAGTTCGCCGCGTGGTGCTGACCGCCAGTGGCGGGCCGTTCCGCGGGAAGTCGCGGCAGGAATTGAACGGGGTGACGCCGGCAATGGCGCTGGCGCATCCGACCTGGGAGATGGGGCCGAAGATCACCGTCGATTCCGCGACGATGATGAATAAGGCTCTCGAAGTGATTGAAGCGAAATGGCTCTTCGGACTTTCCGCGGACCAGATCGAAGTGGTGATTCATCCGCAATCAATCGTGCATTCAATGGTGGAGTTCGTCGACGGTTCCGTCGTCGCGCAGCTGTCGCCTCCGGACATGAAACTGCCGATTCAATATGCGATCACGTATCCGGAAAGGCTGGAGGGAATCAGCCCGAAGATGGACTGGAAGCGCGGGATGCAGCTCGATTTCTGTCAGCCCGACCTCGACGCGTTTCCCGCCCTCGAATTGGGTTACGAAGTGGTCCGGCGCGGCGGGACCAGCGGGGCGGTGCTCAATGCCGCCAATGAAGTGGCCGTTCAGCGGTTTCTTGCGAACGATCTTGGTTTTAACGACATTCCTCGCGCTGCCAGCGCGATTCTGAACAATCACGAATTCAACGAGGCCCCGACCCTCGGCGAGCTCTTCGAGCTCGACGAGTGGGCCCGAGAGGAGACGCGCCGGTGGCGGTCTTAGCAGCACCCGAACTGATGGCTATCGTCGAAACGACACTCAACATCCTCTGCGTTGCGCTCGGCCTCGGCCTCGTGATCTTCTTTCACGAACTGGGCCACTTCGCCGTCGCGAAATGGTGCGACGTCCACGTCGAGCGTTTCAGCATCGGATTCGGCCCGGTGATCTGGAGCCGGAAGAAAGGGGAGACGGAGTACGCGCTCTCGGCAATTCCCTTCGGTGGATACGTCAAGATGCTCGGCCAGGACGATATCGATCCCAGCCAGCTGTCGAGCGATGAAATTGCGGAAGACCCCCGGTCGTATTCAGCCAAGCCGGTTGCGCAGCGCATGGCGATCATTTCCGCAGGCGTGATCATGAACGTGATCACGGCGGTGATCTTCTTTGCCATCGCGTTCGGCAAGGGAGTGGAAACATCTCCTTCGGTTCTCGGCGCGATTCAGGTCGGCTACCCCGCCTGGGAAGCAGGATTATCGCAGGGAGACCGCGTGACGGAGATCAACGGCCGCGATGCAAGCTCATTCGGCGACATCATGCGCGGCATCGCGCTGTCGTCGGGTCCCGTTTCGCTCAAAGGAGTCCGCGAGGGCCAGGCGACCGGCTCCAGGAAGCAGGATGTCTTCGATCTGACGTTGACTCCGAATGCGGCCGGGCCGCGGCGGATCATCGGCGTGCAGCCCGCTCTCGGGCTGGATGTGGTCGATCTCGGCAAGAACACGGTGCCGGTGGCCTTTGCCGGAACGCCCGCCGCGTCAGCTTCGCCTGCGTTTCAGCCCGGCGACAGAATCGTGGCGGTCGGCAGCCAGAAAGTCGCGACTTACGCGGAGTTCCAGGGCCTGCTCGCCCAGAAGCGCGATGAAGCCGTCGACGTCGTGGTCGAACGCAAAGGGGCCGATAAAGGAAAAACCGAAACGATACACATTGCACCGAATCCGTTCCGCACGCTCGGTCTGCGCATGGACATCGGCCGCATCACCGGAATCGTCAATGGTTCGCCCGCACAACAGGCGGGAATCGAAGTCGGCGACAAAATGCTGCGCGTGAACAATCAGGAGATCGGCAATGAAATCGACCCGCTTCAGCTTCCCGATCACCTGGCCAGGCTGCACGGCCAGGAAGTAACGCTGCTTGTTCAGCGCACCGTGAAGGGGGCCGATCCGAAGGAAGTGCAGTTCCGACTCATTCCCTCCGATAAATCCGGGTGGGTGGAGCGGCCGGTCGACAAGGATCATCCCCTGTCCGTCCCTTCAATCGGCGTCGCGTTTCCGGTCATACCGACCGTGCTCAAGGTCGATCCCGGCAGTCCCGCAGAGAAAGAGGGAATTGTGAAGGGGGAACGGATTCGAAAAGTCGAATTCGGCCCTCCGGAAGATCCCGCTGCCGATTACCTCCCCGAGAAACCGTCGGCCGTCGAGTTCGACGGCAAGGAAGAGGCCGCGGGACGGCCGGTCAACTGGGCGTACGTCTTCTGGATGATGCAGAAGTCGCCGACACGCAAGCTGACGCTGACCGTCAGCGGGGAATCCGGCAGCCGCGTCGTGACGGTCGCACCCGAGGTGCGCAACGACGAGAAATGGTTCGTACCGGACGAACGGGGCGTGCGACTCTTCCCGATGGCCACGACCCAGAAAGCCGACGGGATCGTCGATTCCTTCAAGCTCGGTCTGGCGCATACTCAGAATTCGATTACGGACATCTACCTCACTCTTCGGAACCTTCTGGGACGTGAACTTTCGTACAAAGAATTGCATGGACCGTTGGGAATCGCTCGGGTTGCCTACTCGGTCGCACAGCAGGGAATCGCGGAACTGCTGTTGTTCCTTGGCTTTTTGAGCGTGAACCTGGCGGTTCTCAACTTCCTGCCGATTCCCGTGCTCGACGGGGGGCACATGGTCTTCCTCATCTGGGAAGGAATCACGCGGAAGCGGCCGAGTGAAAAAGTTCTCGTAACTGCCACATATTGCGGAATGGCTTTCGTACTTTCCCTCATGATGCTCGTACTATATCTCGACATCTTCGTGCATCGCGTCGCGGGGAATTGATTCCCGGTCAATTCTGAAGCATTCCGGCGCAATTCGGGTCCCCCGTTGCACGCGGTCCTGAGCGCGGCGAGAATCCAAGTCGTTTCCGATTTCGCAGAACCCGGGTTTCCTGGGAAAGAACCATGAAGGCGCGCAACGGGAGTGATCGGGGACGTTACGCAACAGCGCTGCTGGCCACGACCTACGTGTTGCTTTCCGGTCTGGCCGTTTGCTCGATGATTGTGCTGACGAGCGCCGGCGGCATGGTCGCAGTCCGGCTCCTGCTGACTTGCATCGGCACCACGCTGTTGCTCTGGGTCCTGGCGTGGATTCTTCGAGATCGACGCACCAGTTCGTCGGACATCACGAACATCGTCTGGCTCGCTCATCGACGCAAAGCCCGGGCGGCATCGCTGGTATACAAGCCAAGGGTGCGCCGCGATTCGCCCCTCTCTGCTCCCGCCGGGGGAAACGCGCCTCCGACGGTTGAGCAGCTCCGCGAGATTTCCCAGAACGTGAACACCTGGGTTCCCTCACGCACCCGCGCGGCCCGATTCGTGAAGGCCGCGGAAGCTCGCTGAACATCTCGGCACGCAGCCGCGGTGTTAGGTTTCCGGCGTATGCTCGTCTTATTCGTGGCCACGTCAGCGCGATTTTCATGTCGCGCCCATCGAATTGCGGGTCTCTCCCCCGATGGAATACGATGCGTGGCGCTGTCTGAAGATCGCAACGCGACGGAGCCAATCAATGGACTGGAAACGCACCAATTCAAAGCGACAGCGAAACGGATTTACACTGATTGAGCTCCTGGTCGTGATGGCGATCATCGGTCTTCTTGTCGCACTGCTTCTGCCGGCGGTGCAGTCGGCCCGCGCTGCTTCGCGCCAGGTGCAATGCAAGAACAACATGAAGCAAGTCGTTCTGGCGATGCACAACTTTGAAGATGCCAACGGCGAGTTCCCGCTGGCGTACACCAACAACCTTCCCGGTTTCGGTTGGAGCAACTGGGCTCCGTTCATTCTTCCGTTTCTCGAACAGGAGAACCTGCTCAGCGAGGGGTACGATCTCAAGGTCGACTGGTGGCTTGATCCGAATCGGCCTGTCGTCGCGCAGCATATCAAGGTCTTCAAATGTCCGTCGACACCCGGCGGCGACCGGATGCAGGACAAACCCGAAACCATTCCTCCCAACAAAACCGGCGCCTGCGGCGACTACTTCACGCCGACAGGTGTGCATCTCGACATCAATCAGGTGCTTCCGGCCGACCAGGCGTTTTCCGCCACGGCGGATCTTCGCGGCGCCATCTGCTGGCATATTCCCGATACGAACGTGCGCAATCTGATGTCCGACATGGCGGACGGAGCGTCGAATACGATCATGCTGGGTGAATGCGCCGGACGAGAGGACGTTTACCGGGGGAACACCAAATATGCGGTCAAGTACACGGGAACACCCCGCATTCGTGCACGCGGCGGCGCCTGGGCGACGACCGATAACGCCTACGAGATCGGCCAGCGCAAAGCGTGGCATGCATCATTCGATCCGATTCCCGGCAAGCTCGGCATCAACAACTCCAACGAGTGGGGGCATTGTTTTTACAGCTTCCACGACGGCGGCGCGAACTTCGCGTTCGTCGATGGCTCGGTCCGGTTCCTGGGAGAATCGATCGATCTGCATATGCTCGCAACTCTCAATACACGTGCGGGCGGTGAACTCGATTACAACCTCAGCAACTGAACTCGTGCGTGACGGCCTGTTCGGTGAGCCCGCCGACATACCGGTCGCCTGGAAATTGTGAAGCCAATGTTTCGAGAAGTCTGGCTGCGGGCTGCCTGCAGTTGCTGTCTGATGAGCGCCGCGTTCATTGTTTCCGGTTGCGGAAAGTCGCATCCGGTCGGCTGTTATTCGGTCGAAGGGCAAGTGCTCATGGACGACAAGCCGCTTTACGAGGCGCGCGTGGTCTTTCATCCTCTGACCCCGCTGCCGGAGAACATCGCAAAGCCGATTGCGGTAAGCGATGAGCAGGGAAAGTTCTCGCTCACCACCTTTGAGAAAGATGACGGCGCGCCTCCCGGGGAATACGCCATTACCGTCGAATACCGCGAGCTGCGCCTCGTGGGAGAGGAAGAAATCCGCGACGGCCGCGACCTGCTCGATCCGATGTTCAGCGATCCCAAGCGAACCAGTTTGAAGTATGAAGTCATCGAAGGGAAAAATGACGTCCCCCCGCTGAAGGTGCACGGGCCGGTTACCGGATTGTCCGAGGTTGAAGCCAGATAACGATTTCGAGCGACGCTGCGGATATCGTGTCCGCGTTTTGAGATCGCCGTCCCTCCCCGCGGGATCCCTGGAGGCGATACAATGAACAATCGACAACCACTGCGACGCCGCAATGCGGCAGTCTCCAAACTCACGAGGTGTCCGATGTCTTGCTTCCCATGTTCCGTTTCCCGCCCCAGGATTTCGCGTGGGACTTTGGCTGTGGTGATCGCTGGTTTGTTTGCGGGGATCGCGGCTGGAGCGGTCCACGCAGCGGATAACGTCGGTCCCGACAAGAAAGTGCTCGAAGAGACTCGGAAGAAAGCCGTCGATTTTCTCAAGTCGAGCCAGTCGGACGACGGCAGCTGGACCTCGCCGACGATCCCGGGGATCTCAGCGCTCGTCGTCACCTCGCTGTTGAATAACGGAGTTCCCGCAGACGATCCGTCCGTCGCGAAGGGGCTCGCGCATCTGAAGACCTTCATTCAACCGGACGGCGGTATCTATTACGCGAAATCGGGGCACCGCAACTACGAGTGCTGCATCGCGCTCATGGCCTTCCAGGCCGCAAACGCGAAGGGGGAATACCAAGAGATCATCAAGAACGCCGACAAGTTCCTTCGCGACCTGCAATGGGACGAAGGCGAGAACCTGAAATCCTCAGACACGGCCTACGGCGGCGCGGGATACGGACGCAATCGACGACCCGATCTTTCGAACACCCAGTTTCTGATCGAAGCCCTGAAAGCGGCCGGCGCCAAGGAAGACGATCCGGCGCTGCAGAAAGCACTCATCTTTGTCTCGCGAAGCCAGAACCTCGAGAGCGAACACAATACGACCGAGTTCGCCGCGAAGATCAACGACGGCGGCTTCTATTACACTCCGGCCGCGGGCGGCAGCTCACAAGCTGGAGCAGAATCCAACGGCGGGCTCCGTTCGTACGGCTCGATGACATACGCCGGCCTCAAAAGCATGATCTACGCCGGGCTCACGACGAAGGACCCGCGCGCAAAAGCCGCCTTCGACTGGATTCAGAAGTTCTACACCGTCAAAGAGAACCCGGGCATGGGTCAGCTTGGGCTTTACTACTACTACCACACCTTCGCGAAAGCCCTCGCGGTGATGAACATCGATACTATTCAGGACGCGAAGGGGGGCAAGCACGACTGGCGGAAAGAGCTCGTCGAAGAAATAGCATCCAAGCAACTTGCCAATGGAAGCTTTACGAATCCCGCAGAGCGGTGGCAGGAGGGGGATCCCAACCTCGTCACGGCCTACGTGCTGATGACGCTCGCAAACTGCGAGCCGAAGCCGGCGGCGGAAGCCTCCAGGTAATCGAGCAGAATCTGCCGCTGCTCCGGGGGCAGCGGGACGTCAATCCCGTTGCGTCCCGGTCGCATTCTCTTCGATGAATGCGCGCTGCAGCCATCCCATGTGTTCATCGAAGAGTCTTCGCTCGTCGTCGACCGTGCCTGGGGCCGCTGGCCGGCCGGCCTGCGCGAGCATCTCCATGAGATGATCGCGTCCGGCCCAGAGGAGATGCTGACGGATGGGCTGCGCGGCCCCTGCCGATTCCTCGAGATTCCTGACCATGGGTTGGAGCGAAGCTTCCGCACGAGTGCGGAACTCTTGCCACTCCTCGGCCGACGTCGGGCGACGGCTCAGATGGTCGAGCTCGTCGACGATTCCCTGCAGGTTCGCGAAGTACTTCTGTTCCTGCGAAAGTGCAGGCCGCATGGCTGCAAACAGAATCGCATTGAGTGCCACAAGCAACACGCCGGCCGCAAGGAGATCCTGGTTCCTCCGTACCGCTCCGAATGTGCGCTCGAGGGTTGAAAGTGGCCGATTCGAGCGCGCAGACCGTTGAGTGGCCGGGTGTCCGCTTGTCCTGAGTGCTGCGGCACTCTCGGAAACGCGACTCGCTTCGTCAAGCCTGCTGGGGTCCTTGGAATCGCTGATTGCATCGAGCGGAATCCAGGTTTCGTCGCCGGCGCGCCGGACAACGATTTCGCGCGCGGTCTCCCCGCTGACTTCTGCAAGGCTTCGCAGTTCTTCCAGCGGCAGGGGGCCACGTGCGCGGTCGGCGAGCTTGTAGAACCAGAGTACCGGTTGGGAATCGATCGGCGGCAATTGCACCGGCTGCGAATCTGCGGGCGACTGTGTCCGCGATTCCGCCGTCTCATTCATCGGATGGGTTGCATTGCCGCGGGATGGTCGCAGCGGAAAGAGATGCGGAATTGAGTCCGCAAAACGCCAGGCTCCATCGTTCCCCGTGCGGACTTTGTCGCTTGGATGAACGATTCCATCGGCCGCGAGCTGGCGGATCGCCGCAAACGACATCGGGCCGTGCTGCGTTTCGTTCGACTTATAGTACCAGTCGTCCGCCATCGAAGACCCTCGCGGCGCGGAACGGTCGGCGGAGACAGCCAAGTCGCGAACACATCATCCGCCGGCCTGCTGCACTAATCTACTTTGCAGAAGTGCGCCCGCCAAATCTTTCTTTTCCTTCGAAGGTCTGGTCGAGAGAGTTCCGATCTCGTCGTGGAGGTCCATCATAACGGTTGAAGCCCACGACGGACCGCTTGACGGCGTTTGGCGCTGCGCAAAGAAAACACCCTTTTCGGAAATGACTCCGAAAAGGGTGCGTCAGTTTTTTTGATTCCGCGGACTCAGTGTCGCGTGAATTCGCCGGTCTGAAGTTTAGTAGCGTCCGCCACCGCCGCCGCCGTAGCCGCCGCGATCGCGTCCACCACCACCACCTCCACGTCCGCCGCCGTAACCGCCGCGTCCGCCGCCTCCACGATCTTCACGAGGCCGTGCTTCATTGACGGTGAGAGAGCGACCGCCGACTTCCTTACCGTTGAGTCCGGTAATGGCTGCCTGAGCTTCCTGATCGTTCCCCATCTCGACGAAGCCGAAGCCCTTCGAGCGTCCCGAATCCCGGTCCATGATGATCTGCGCTGACTGTACCGTGCCAAACTGTTCGAACATTTGTTGGAGCTCGCTGTCGCTCGTGGCGTACGACAGATTTCCAACATACAACTTCTTCGCCACTGTGGGCCTCCTTCAGAAAAAACACGCAACACACTCTTGGCCCACTGTGGGCAAAATGCTGTCGCATGACCAGGCTTCAACCGACGCTCGATCGCGCGCGTCCCCTGTCTGGGGAATTTGCGACATGCGACAGAACACGCAGGATAGCTGCAACGATACCAAGTTGCACGTTATCCGTTGAGTGATTCCATCGAACAGGGACGATCGTGCGATCCTTCAAGTCGCGTGTTGCGTCTCGAACCGTTCCCCCCACTGCACACTTTCCGTGGGGCGAACGACAGGGCATATTAGCAGATGTGTCCATCCGACTACCAGCAAGATTGGGAAACCTGGGTTCCAAGCCCGGGCGAATGACCCACCGCCCGGATTGAAAACTCGTTCAGGGAGCAAGCCTTGAGTTCCAAGAAAAAAGAGCAGAAGAAGAAGGACCGCGAGCGTCGCGTCGCCCAGAAGAAACATGCGGCGGCACAGAAAAAGCTGCAGGAAAAGGGAGCGGAAACCCCCGCAAAATTCGTCGCCAAGCCGGTCGATTCGGTCGCCTCGCTCTCCCTGCCGAAATCGAGCATTCCGACGACGGCAGCGAAAAAGCCGTTCAATTACCGCAGAAGCGGCGGCTAGTCCCGTTCG
>JBFWWA010000120.1:0-10175 GCA_050246455.1 Planctomycetaceae bacterium | reverse complement strand
GGCTTTCTCGGCTGCTGCCTTTTCTTCAGCAGCCTTCTTTTCTGCGGCTGCTTTGTCGGCGGCGGCTTTCTCGGCAGCAGCTTTGTCGGCAGCGGCTTTTTCCGCGGCCGCTTTCTCGGCAGCCGCCTTTTCTGCAGCGGCTTTCTCTGCCGCTGCTTTCTCGGCAGCAGCCTTCTCATCGGCAGCCTTCTTTTCAGCGGCGGCCTTTTCGGCAGCAGCATCCGGGGCCGGAGCCGGCGCGTCTTCGTAGGTGGTCGCCGGTGCTGGCGGAGCCGGTGCGGCGGGAACTTCGGCCGGAGCCGGCGCTCCGCAGCTCGGAGCTTGTGGTACGCAGGTCGGGGCTGGAGCACAGCAGCTCACCTGCTTCTGGCAGCAGGTGACGGGCTTGCAGCAGCTTTTCTTCGCCCGCGCACATCGCAGACGCTGCAGCAATCCAGCATCTGCCGACGTTTCGGGAACGAGCAGAGCTCCTCCCGCGACGAGCAGCAGCAACGCAAAACGGTTCATGTCTGGTCCTTTTCGTTGGTAGTGACGCCTTCGTTGTTGAAGACCAATTCATCCTAGACGGTGCGAAAATGGGGAATCAAGGGAGGCGGGGCAATTCATTTGTTCACGCCGATCAACTTGAGGAACGCGTCTTCCGTAAGCACTTTGACGCCGAGCTTTTCCGCCTTTTCGAGCTTGCTACCCGCCTTTTCGCCGGCCACGACGTAATCCGTTTTGCTGGAGACGCTTGAGGCCGCCTTCCCGCCGTGTTCCTTGATCAGTTCCTGGATCTCCTCGCGGGTGTAACGGACAAGAGTGCCGGTAACGACCAGCGTCTTGCCCGAGAGTTTTCCCTCGACCTTTGAGGCTCGAACGACCGGCGAGCCGAAATTGAGGCCGTGCCTGCGCAGCTGTTCGACGATTCGCCGTCCCGATTCCGAAGCAAAGTACGCGTGCACCGAACGAGCGATGACCGGGCCGATCTCGTTCACTTCTGAAAGCGATTCTTCGGACTGCTCCATGATCTTGTCGAGCTCGCCGAATTCTTCCGCGAGGACCTGGGCGTTGCTTGTGCCGACGTGGCGGATGTTGAGTCCGGTGATGAGCCGCCAGAGCGGGCGCGACTTCGACGCTTCGATTCCCTCGATCAGATTGTCGGCCGACTTTTTTCCCATCCGTTCCAGCGCGAGGAGTTCGTCGTATCGATCCTTTAGCCGGTAAATATCCGGAAGTGACGTGACGAGTCCGGAATCGACAAGCTGCTCGACGAGTTTCTCTCCCATGCCTTCAATATCCATCGCACTGCGTGAGCCGAAGAAACGGAGTGATTCGCGGAGCTGCGCGGGGCAATCGGGGTTCGGGCAGCGGATGTAAACGCCCCCTTCGTCGCGCACGACCGGCGTGCCGCACTCGGGACATTTCTTCGGAAACCTGAACGGCTTCTCCGAGCCGTCGCGGCGATGTTCTTCCACGCGCACGACGTGCGGAATGATTTTGCCCGCCTTCTCGACGACGACCCAGTCGCCGATCATCACGCCGAGTCGCTCGACCTCGTCGACGTTGTGGAGGCTCGCTTTGGAAACGGTGGTCCCGGCGATCTGCACCGGCTCGAAGAATGCAACCGGCGTGATCGCGCCGGTCTTGCCGACATTCACTCCCATATCGGCAACGCGCGTGACCGCTTCGTACTTCTCCCATTTGTAAGCGATCAGCCAGCGGGGGCTTTTGCTGGTGTAGCCCATCCGCTCGCGCTGCACATAGCTGTTGGCCTTGATGACGATGCCGTCGACTTCGAAATCGAGCTCGTGCATTTTTTCGCCGAGTTCGTGAGCGTAGTCTCGCGCCGCCTCGATTCCGATGACAGCCTTCACGCGCGGCATGACGGGAATTCCGAAGTCCCGGCAGACTTTGAGAAACTCCATATACGATTTCACATTGAGCCCGTCGACGAGCGCGCTCCCGTGTGTGAGAAACCGCAGTTTCCGGGCGGCGCACAGCTTCGGGTCGAGCAGTTTGAGCGCCCCTGCGGCGGTGTTGCGCGGGTTCGCGAACGGAGTCTGGCCCCGTTTCGCCTGTTCCGCCACAAGGTGTGCGAAATCGGTATTCGTGATGTACGCCTCGCCCCGGACCTCGAGGATGGCCGGCGGTTTTTTCGCGTGCAGCTTCAGCGGCAGGCCGAGGAGAGTGCGGGCGTTCTGGGTCACATCGTCGCCGACACGGCCATCTCCGCGCGTGACCCCCTGCACGAGCCGTCCCTCCTCATAGATCAGCGACATTGCGACGCCGTCGACTTTGTACTCGACCGCGTATTCGACCTCTTCATTATTGACGAGTTTGCGGACGCGCGCATCGAACTCGAGCAGCGCTTCTTCGTCGTAGACGTTGTCGATCGAGAGCATCGGGACGCGGTGAGCGACGCTTTCGAATCCGTCGATCGGCGTACCGCCGACTTTCTTCGTCGGGCTGTCGGGGGAATCGTACTCGGGATGGCGCTGCTCGAGCGCTTCGAGTTTCTTGAGCAACTGATCGAATTCGCGGTCACTGATCTCCGGCTTCGCATCGACGTAGTAGAGCCGGTTGTGCCGGTCAATTTCTTCGCGGAGCGCTTCGATTTCATTTTTCGCGGAGGGGGTCATGCGACTGTCGTACTCGATGTAGGCTGGTCAATCATGCGCCACAGCGCCCAGAGATCGCAGTCGGCATGTGGCTCATCGGGATACGCTTCACGTAGCTTCTGATGCACTTCAACGGCCCGAGTCAAGTCCAAGATCAACCCGACACTCGATAATTCCTTGGGGTGAAAGGCTTTTTCGAAGCCTCCTCCACAGTTCAGCAGAGAACTGATTCCCACATTCAAAAGATCGAATCCGCAGAATTCGAAACGGGGATCAGTCATCGCACCGACAACTTCCGCCGTCGGATCTTTCGCCGCGCCCAGAATCAGGATGCGATCAAGGCCACGGACCCTCTGCATCACATAGTCGACACTGTGGAAAAAATCGAGCATTTCATCTTCGTGAACGTTATGCTTCCAGTCTTCGTCGTTCAACTCGAAGTCGAGATGTCGACAAAGATGGGCGTCCAGCGTTACCGCCTCACGAAGCTGTGTGAGTCCGGACCATTGAATGTAGTCAGTCCAGCGGGTTCCGTCCGCGTGGTCGAACTTTTTCCTCGCTTGGAAATAGATCGGCACTGCGAAACCTGTCAGGGCTGATTATCGGACTGGGAGATCGATTCCACGTCGCGTTCCGCCTGTTCACGAAGGTTGCGCAGCGTTCTCATGCGGTCGTTGGCCATTGCGACGACCGCAACGAGCAGAGTCGCTGCGACCTCAACAATGATCAACGTGCCACCGTGATTGTTGAGGAAGCGGACCGGGGGTGAGGCTTCGTCTCCGAGCATCGCCGCGACCATCGCGAAGATCGTAATGCAGAAGATCGCTGCGAGGACCGCGGCGGCTCGAAAGAGGAAGCTGACTTTTTCCGGCGGACCCGACACCCTACTTCAGCTCCTTGATCCGGATATCTTTGTACGACGCTTCGGCCGGCTTGCCGCCGTGAATCTGCAAACCGATGACGCCGCGCTGCGGTATCTTCGGATCCTTTTCGCGGTAGTCGACGGTCTTGAGACCGTTGACCGAAATCTGAATGCGGTCTCCTTCACAGCGGACCTGGATGATGTTCCAGTCGTTTGGCTTGACGACTTTCTTGAGCATTGCCTGATCGCCAACGGCGAGCGACCGGCGGCGCCGCGATTCGTCGTAGAGTTCACCCCAGATCAGGCTGCCCCCTTCCGACCCGACATCGCATTGATAGCCGATGACTTCGAACTCGTTCGGAATGCGGGCTGATCGGAACTGGATTCCCGCGTTCGTCCCTTCGCCGACGAGCTTGCACTTGAGCTGCAGCTCAAAGTTCTTGTACTCGCGCGTGGTGCAGAGAAACTCATTGTGCTTGATGCGGTTCTTGAGTGACCCGGCAACGATCGCCCCGTTTTCGACCCGAAAAATCTCCTTGTTTCCTTCCCAGCCGCCGAGCGTCGTGCCGTCGAAGATCGGTTGGAATTCATCGGCCGCGAAAAGAGCGGGTGTGGCGAACGCCGAGGCTGCGAGGAACAACATGGCTGCAATGATTCGCGAAATGCCGGACGGCCGGTTCCGAGGAACATCGATTGCTGCTCCCCTCGCACCCCTGCCCCTCTCCTCCGGCGGGGAGAGGGAGATGGGAGAGCAATCGGAAGTCTCACAGAGTGGGGCGCGGGGTGTTCTGCGGGGTTCGTGATTCGAGCGCATGTTTCTCCTCTTGAGCCCGCTCCAGGTCAAAATCGGTCATCATCCGGCAGATTTCATGAAACGTGACGCGCGGCTCCCAGCCTAGGACGCGGCGCGCCTTCGATGCGTCGCCACAGACCTCGTCGACCTCTGCCGGACGGAAGAGCGACGGATCGATGTCGACATGGTCCCGCCAGTCGAGGTTGAGCGCGCCGAACGATTCGGCGACAAACTCCTCGACCGAGTGCGTCTCGCCCGTGGCGATGACGTAGTCGTCGGGTTCATCGTGCTGCAGCATCAGCCACATGGCCTCGACGTAGTCGCCGGCAAAACCCCAGTCGCGGCGCGCCTGCAGATTTCCGAGGACCAGCCGGTCCTGCAGCCCGAGCTTGATTCGCGCTGCGCCGCGCGTGATCTTCCGTGTCACGAAATGCGGCCCGCGCCGCGGCGACTCATGATTGAACAGAATCCCGTTGCAGGCGAAGAGCTTGTACGCTTCCCGATAGTTCACTGTCTGCCAGTGCGCAAAGAGCTTCGCGCAGGCGTAGGGGCTGCGCGGATGGAACGCCGTCGTTTCCTTCTGCGGAGATTCGACGACCTGCCCGTACATTTCGCTCGACGACGCCTGGTAGAACCGGATGCTTCGCCCGAATCTTTTGTCGTATTCACGCACGACTTCCAGCAAGCGCAGCACGCCCAGACCGGTGACGTTGGCCGTGTGCACCGGCAGTTCAAACGACATGCTGACCCGGCTGAAAGCGCCGAGGTTGTAGACTTCGGTCGGCTCGACAGTTTCGAAAATGCGGCCGAGATTGTCCCCCACCCCGAGGTCGGCGTGATGAACGGTGACGCCGGGGAGCGCGTGTCCCGCGGACTCGGCCGGAATAATGCCGTGCACTTCGTAGCCGCGCGCCAACAGAAACTCGGCGAGATACGAGCCATCCTGGCCCGAGATGCCGGTAATCAGTGCGACGTTGGGCACAACTGCTCTCTGACGGTTCTCTGGCCCGCGTTCGAAAGTGGTTATCGTCCGCGTCCGGCAGCCACGCGAGCAGGCTGCGCGATGACCGCCGGGATTACTCGATTCTAGCAGCGCCGGCTTGTCGAAAACAGCTTGTGCGGCGCGTTCCGGATCTGCGGAATGGTCAAAGTTGTCTCGAAGTTCATGCTCCGGCGAAGCGGAGTTCATCCCCTCGCCGAGCCGAGGTCATGCCACCCGTCCGGACTGCGTTCATCGGAATCCCCCTCACGGCAGTTGTCGAGAACTCGCTTCCCATCGGATCGAGCGAAGATGAAGAGGCTTTGCACGCCGATATACAGGCGACAACTTTCCGTGCTCCCAAGAATGTCCTGTTTCGACCGGCAAAGGTGCTGCGATGACTTCGGCAGATCGTTCTCGGATTCCCTCGGCCCCACTCTGGAGCGTGCTGCTCATTTTTGCTGCAGCTTCGTGTTCGCAGTCGGAGGCGGCGCCCGAGAATAAGCGTCCCGCAACCGTCGAGGATGCGGCGCAGGTGCTCGATCTGGCGAAATTCCCTCTTCTGAGCGGAGCGGAGAAGCCGAATCAGCAGACTTTGGCGCGCCTCTCTTACAACGTCCCCGGAAAGGTGAAGGAAATTTTCGAGGCGCAGCGAAAGGAACTGCTCGGCCGGAAGTGGACCGAGCACCCGGGGACGTACGTCAGCGATGAGAGTTCAAGCGCCACCTTCGGCCGCGATGGGTATACGATCTCGCTTTCGGTGTTTCCCCCCGGAACCGCCGGTGTTGCAAACGTCATGATCAGCAATCATGGGAATGTCGCACTCGACAAGCTTCCGGTCCCCGAGGGTTGCCAGTCGCTTTACAGCTTTCCGTCGACGGCCGCCTACGTCACGGAAAAGCCCGCCAAGGAGACTGTTGAGGCGTGCCGCAAGCTGCTGATCGCGGAGGGCTGGAAACCTTACGGCGAAGCGGGCGATACGATTGTCTTCAAGCAGAATGCGATCGAGCTGCGCGCGTTCATCACGACCGCGCCGGCACAGGGCAACAAGACGTCGATTCAATACAGTTCGTCGCTGATGTCGGTCGACCTGCCGGCACCGGAGGAGACCGAGAGACTGCAGTACTCCGATTCACCGAGCCAGATTTCGTTCGACTCGAAAATGAAGATCGAGGAGATCGCGAAGTTCTATCGAGATACGCTCGCCAAGGACGGCTGGGAGGCAACGACCGAGAAACCGTTCAAGATCGATTTCCGCGACGAGATGATCTTCCGCAACAAGCCGATGGATATGCTCACGCTGCAGATGAACGAGGTCGACGGCAAAACGCGTGTGCTGCTGCGTCACGAGACCGCCGCGCGCGTCGAGGAGATCGAGAAAGCGGCGAAAGCAGCGATCGAGAAACGGAAGATGGAGCAGAACAAGCCGCTCCCGAAAATCAGCCTCAAGATTCCGACGAACGCGAAAGAGATCGAGAAATCGAAAAGCCGGATCGAGTTCAAGACGGCGACGGGATCGGGAAAACCAGCCGTCGACGGAATTCGCAAACAGCTGACGAAGGCCGGCTGGAAAGAAAAGGTGAACGCCGATGATCCCGCGGCCAGTGCGATCACTTTCAGCAAAGGAGATCAGTCGATCGACCTTCTTCTGGTCGACCCCGGCTTCATCCCTGCGGAAATCACGGTGACGGCATCAGGTCTCGAATTCGCGACCGAACCGGAGAAGAAGAAATAGCAGAGGGACCGCTTGCGGGTTACTGCAGGGATCCCATGCGGCCTGTCGCACTCGGAGCGCGCTCCCCTCAACGGCCGGCGACCCGGGGAGTTTGCCTGACTTTCCAATTCCGTTCTTGCCTGAGAGATTTGCGATTGGGAGAATGAAGGACGCTGGTCCCATCTTCCTTTCGGCGTGCCGCCATGCCTTTCGATTCGAAAGAAACTGCCGAGTTCGCTCGTGGCGATGCGTTCAGCGCGAACTTCTTTGTTCCGCCGACCGCACCGGTGGCGGTCACGTATGGCGGCGGGACCAACGTCGGCAAGGTTCGCGAGAACAACGAAGATCATTTCGCAGTGATCCGCCGTGTCCGCGCGCACGAAGCAATGCTGACGAATCTTGAACCCGGTGCGCTTGCCCCCTCGGAAGATGAGGCGTTCTGCTTCATTGTCGCCGACGGAATGGGGGGAGCCGCCGCGGGGGAATGGGCGAGCCGCCTGGCGCTTCAGCGCGTCTGGGATCTGGCAGGTCAGGCGAGCAGCTGGCTGATGAAGTTCCGCGACATCGGCGGCAATCAGGTGCGAGAGCGCATCAGCGCATTCGTCACCGAACTGCATCAGACTCTCCGCGACTACGGCAACAACGACCCGAAACTGGCCGGGATGGGAACCACGTGGACTTCCGCGTACAGCATGGGATGGAATCTGCTCGTCGTGCACCTGGGGGATTCGCGCGCGTACCTTTACCGTGGTGGTGAGCTGAAGCAGCTCACGAAAGACCACACCCTGGCGCAGATGCTGATCGACAAAGGTGTCGCGCCGGAAGAGACGCGGCGCGTCCGGCACATTCTCATCAACAGCCTGACCGCCACCGATCAGCAGGCCATTCCCGATGTCGAACATGTTCCGCTCCAGAGCGGCGACCAGATTCTTCTCTGCTCCGACGGACTGACCGACCTCCTCGAAGATGCGGAGATCGCGGAAGTCCTCGGCATCAATGTCGGCCCGCAATCGAAAGCGGACGCGCTGATCGATCTTGCGCTCGCCGGGGGTGGGAAAGACAACGTGACTGCCGTTGTCGCCGAGTTCCGCGATCCCACCGGGAAATGACGCTCCGTCGGCGTCGCAGACCTCGGCACACCTCTCTGCCCCGCAGCAGCTCAGGCAGAAACCAATACTTCTCAAACCTTTCGCATCCATCGGCACGCAAGTACGATGATCCGTACAACGTGAATTCGCACGAATGAGGCGGGACGGCCTCTTCAACGAACTGCGAGAGGAACAGCCATGAGCGTGCGTGAAGTTCTGATTGACGGGGGATGGGTGAAGTCCGCCGGAACCGAGACATTCCAGGCGATCAACCCGGCAACGCGCGAACCGCTGGACGGTTCCTATCCTGTCAGCCCGTGGCCGGAAATCGAACGGGCGCTCGCCGCAGCTCAGGCGGCGTTCCGGCGCACCACGGGCTGGTCGGGGGATCGCTTCGCCGCATTCCTCGAAAAATACGCGGATCGAATTGAAGCGCGCGCGGACGAGCTTGTCGAGACGGCGCACCTGGAAACGGCCCTCGCCCGGCAGCCTCGCCTCAAGGACGTCGAACTGCCGCGCACCACCAATCAATTGCGGCAGGCGGCAAAAGCCGCCCGCGAGGGGTCGTGGATGGCTGCCACGATCGACACGAAAGCGAATATCCGTTCGTGTTACGGACCGATCGGGCCGGTGGCGGTCTTCGGGCCGAATAACTTTCCGTTCGCATTCAGCGGAATTGCCGGCGGTGACTTTGCAGCAGCGGTAGCAGCCGGAAATCCGGTGATCGCCAAGGGTCATTCGTCGCATCCCGGCACAACGCGCATCTTCGCGGAGGAAGCGCGCGAGGCGGGTCTCGAAACCGACATGCCCCCCGGCTTCGTGCAGTTGATTTACCGAACGAAACATTCCGACGGAGAGAAGCTCGCCGCTCATCCTTCGCTGGGCGCGATCGGTTACACCGGCGCGCGGGAAGCGGGACTCGTCCTGAAGTCGGCCGCAGACCGTGTGGGCAAACCGATCTATCTCGAGCTCTCGAGCATCAACCCTGTCGTCTTTCTTCCCGGCGCGCTCGAGGAGCGCGGCGAAGCTCTCGCGACGGAGTTCAGCGGAAGCTGTCTGATGGGAACCGGCCAGTTCTGCACGAACCCGGGCCTCGTCATTCTGCCGGGGGGCGCGACGTCGGAAGCATTTGTCGAGTTCGTCACGAAGAAGTTCGCGGAATCGCCGGTCGGAACGATGCTCGGCGAAGGGGTTGCCAGGAATTTCGCTTCAGGCATCGCGACGATTGCAGCAGCCGGCGCAAAAATTCTGACCGGCGGAAAGCCGGGTGGGGGCGCAGGTTGCTCCTTCCAGAATACTCTGCTCCGCGTCGACGGCGATACCTTTCTGAAGAACCCCGAGAAGCTGCAGACGGAGGCGTTCGGCAACGGCTCGCTGATCGTTGTCGCAAAGAGCGCCGAGCAGATGCTGGCGATCGCGGGCGTGCTCGAAGGGAATCTCACCGGCGCAATTTACAGCCACACCGCGGGCAATGATGATGCCCTGTACGATCAGCTCGCGCCGCTCGTCCGGCATCACGTCGGACGTCTGCTGAACGATAAAATGCCGACCGGCGTTGCGGTCTCGCCGGCAATGAATCACGGCGGCCCCTTCCCTGCAACCGGCCATCCGGTGTTCACATCGGTCGGAATTCCGGCTGCGATCCACCGGTTTGCGATGCTGCAATGCTACGACAACGTCCGCCCGCACCGACTCCCGCCGGTCCTCCGCGACAAGAACCCGACCGGAAAGACGTGGCGATCGATCGACGGAGCATGGACGACGGGCGATGTTTCGTAACGAACCCGTCAGACCAGTTCGGCGATCGGCGTGCCGCCGTTCAGCACCTTGATCTGGCGGCCGCGCGGGGTGAAGACTGTTGAGAGCGGGATTCCAAGAGCCTGCGCGACTGTCGCCCAGACGTCTCCCGGAAGGTACGGCTTACCGACGATCTGCACGCCATCGGGATCGGTCGCGCCAATTGCCTGTCCGGTTTTCAGTCCGCCGCCGCCGAGCACAACCGACCAGCTTGTCGCCCAGTGGTCGCGGCCGACATTCTGATTGATGCGCGGCGTCCGTCCGAATTCTCCCATGCAGACGACGACCGTGTGATCGTAAAGACCGCGGTCCTTCAAATCAGAAACGAGCGCCGACATCCCC
>JBFWWA010000119.1:0-10182 GCA_050246455.1 Planctomycetaceae bacterium | reverse complement strand
TAACGAGCCCGAGCACGCGATTGAGGAGCGCGGCGGAGGGGACCATCAGCACTTCGAACGAACCGAGCTTGTCCCACGATGCGAGCCGGAACTTCTGCGAATCAAGAATCTCGATCAAACGGCGGCCGAGATCTTCATTGAAGACCGAGCCTTCGTTCGAAAACGGCTTGAGCCCGTTCCATTCGACGGGATTGTGGCTCGCGGTAATCTGCAGCCCGCCGGCCGCACGCTCGTCGTTGACGAGGACGCCGCAGGTGGGAGTCGATGCGATGCCGGCATCGAGAATCCGGCAGCCGGCCGACATCAACCCGGCCGCGACCGCCTGGTGCAGCATGGCGCCGGTCGAACGGCCGTCGCGTGCGAGCACGACGGCCCCCCCTTCGGCCATCGTGCCGAGCGCCATTGCGAAGTTCGCGACATAGGCGGGGTCGAGCCCGTCCCCAATGACTCCCCGCAGTCCCGAAATGCTCAGTATCCGTTGCGGCAAATCCGACTCCTGCTGACTGTGACGCTGGTTGAGTGTAATGCGCCGATCACGGTGCGGGAACCTCGCTGTCGTTCGGTTCAGGGTCTCTCGAAGTTCCGGCACGCCACGCTTCGGCCTCGTTGAGCGCCTGGCTCATTCGATCGCGAACAAGCGCGATCAGTTCGTCCTCACGTTCACGACCCGAATACGATTCGACGGTGTCAGGAGTGATCGCGTCTCCGAAAACAACGCAGCAGTGGCGGGGGCGAACGAACCACGCTCCGCGCGGCATGGCGAGTGCGCTCCCCGCAACACCGACCGGGAAGACGGGAACCTTCGCGCGGCGAACGAGCGCGAGGAAGCCGGGCTTGAGTTCACCGAGCCGGCCGTCGGCGCTCCGGGTCCCTTCCGGGAAGATTCCCACGATCGCCCCTTGTCGCAATCGATCGACCGCCGCCCGGATGCTGGCGGTTCCGGCCGATTCGCGATTGATCGGAATGACGTGCGTCTTGCTCAGCCACCATCCGACGAACGGGACGCGAAAAAGCGAGTCGCGGGCGAGATAGCTCACCGCGCGGGGAATCGGCAGGCCGACCAGCATCGGATCGAGAAAGCTCAAATGGTTGATCAGCAGCAGTGCGCCGCTTTCGGCGGGGATTTTCTCGACCCCTTTGGCACGAAACCGAAACCAGAGCGAGAAGAGCGGCTTGGCCAGCAGTTGTGCGCAATACCAGTGCGGACTGCGCCGCAGTTTGGCGGGGCGAGCCGGAGCGGCAAGTTCGTCTTTCTGGTCCGGGCTGGTCGTCATTTCAATTTTGAAGCATACGCGATCGGGGGGCGTGATGGTATGGCGGCGAAACGGATCGAACGGCGTTGTTGAATGGCCCGGTGAGGAAAGCGTTTATTCTTTCGCCGCCCGCGATCCCGGTTTACGATACGGTTTCCTCGAACCCATTGATCTGAAAGCGACAGCCATGACCGAACCGACTCTCGGAATTGCCACACGCTGCCTCCACGGCGGGCAGACTCCCGACCCGACGACCGGATCGCGCGCCGTCCCGATTCATCAGACGACCTCTTACGTCTTTCAGAACACCAGTCATGCGGCGCGTCTGTTCGGACTGGAAGAGTTCGGTTTCATTTACTCGCGGATCATGAACCCGACCAACGACGTTTTCGAGAAGCGGATGGCGCTGCTCGAAGGAGGAACGGGGGCGCTGGCGGTGGCGTCGGGGCAGGCGGCCGAGTCGCTCGCAATTCTGAATATCACGTCGACGGGGCAGAACGTCGTCTCGTCGAGCAGTTTGTACGGCGGAACTTACAATCTCTTTCACTACACGTTTCCAAAGTTTGGAATCGATGTCAGGTTTGTCGATCAGAGCGATCCCGAAAATTTCCGCCGCGCCATCGACGACAAGACGCGATGCGTGTTTCTCGAGACGATCGGCAACCCCCGCGGCGACATTCCCGATTTCCAGGCGATCAGCGCCATCGCGCACGAAGCCGGTATTCCGGTCATCGTCGACAATACCCTCGCTTCGCCGATTCTCTGCCGCCCGTTTGAACACGGAGCCGACGTCGTCATTCACTCGTGCACGAAGTTCATCGGCGGGCACGGTACGTCGATTGGCGGAGTGATTGTCGAGAAGGGAGACTTTCCGTGGAACAACGGGAAGTTCCCGGAGTTGACCGAGCCAGACCCGAGTTACCACGGCGTCCGCTTCTTCGACGCGTTCGGTCCGCTTCGCATGGCCTACATCATTAAGGCCCGGACGCAGGGGCTGCGCGACCTCGGCCCGGCGATGAGCCCATTCAATGCATTCCAGTTCCTGCAGGGGCTGGAGACGTTGCATCTGCGCATGAAGCGACATTGCGAGAATGCGCTTGCGGTGGCGCAGTTTCTTGAATCGCACTCGAAAGTGTCGTGGGTGAACTACACCGGTCTTGAATCGCATCCGTCGTATCGGCTGGGGCGGAAGTATCTTCCCGACGGAAGCGGCGCGGTCTTCGGTTTCGGAATTCGCGGCGCTACGCCGACGGACCAGCGCGGCAACGGCATCAAGCTCATCAACCAGGTGAAGATCTTCTCGCATCTCGCGAACGTCGGCGACAGCAAGTCGCTGATCATTCACCCGGCCAGCACGACGCATCAGCAGCTGACCGTTGAGGAGCAGGCGGCAACGGGAGTCTCGCCCGATTTCGTGCGGCTTTCGATCGGCACCGAGGATGTGGCCGACCTGATCGCCGATTTGAAGCAGGCGCTCGATTCGATTTAAGATGGCGTCGATTGAGCGGCCTGTGGGTCGTGAACGAGTGCAGGCGGTACCAGTGGACATGCGGAACGGAACGTAAGTCGTGTCGAAGTCCAATACGAGCGGCCGCTTCACGCTGGACGACGTCGAACAGACGATGTCGCTGCTCGCGAGCTATCTCGAGAGATTCGTCGACGGCTGGGAGTCGTCCGAGACGCCTCCCAATCTCGCGGATTTTCTACCCGACGAAGGGGAGATGCGTCGCTTCACGCTCGTCGAGTTGATCAAGATCGACCTCGAATACCGGTGGCTCGAGCGAAACTTTCCCAAGCGGATTGTCGAGTACGTCCGCGAGTTTCCCGAACTCGCCAACGGTCGCATTCCGGCCGATCTGGTCTATGAAGAGTACCATGTCCGCCGGCAGAGCGGGTTCTCCGTCGATCCCAATGAGTACATGGATGCGTTTCCGCAGCAGGCGGACGAGCTGGCGCGCCTGCTGGGAGTGGAAGAACCGTACGTCCCTTCCGCCAAGTTCAATGTCGACAAGCACAAGAAGCTTGAAGAAGTCGAGGTGGGCCAGACGATCGACGAGTTTGATCTCCTCGCGGAGCTCGGCAAGGGGGCGTTTGCAAAGGTATATCTGGCTCGGCAGAAATCGATGCAGCGGCTCGTAGCGCTCAAGGTGGCAATCGATAACAGCACTGAGCCGCAAACACTCGCGCAGCTCGACCACGACTACATCGTCCGCGTTTTCGATCAGCGGCTGCTCCCCGAGATGAAACTGCGGCTTTTGTACATGCAGTACATCGCCGGCGGGACGCTGCAGTCCGTTTTGCATCAGGTGCGAAAGACAATACCGGAACGACGCAACGGTAAACTGCTGCTGGAAGCGATTGACCGCTCGCTCGAGAACCGCGGCGAGTCTCGACCTGTCGAATCGACGATCCGCGAAAAGCTCAAGAACTCGAGCTGGCCCGATACGGTCTGCTGGATCGGCGCGCGGCTGGCGCAGGCGCTCGATTATGCGCACGGCCGGGGTGTGCTCCATCGTGACATTAAGCCTGCGAATGTGCTCATCACGGCTGACGGCGTGCCGAAGCTGGCGGATTTCAATATCGCGTTCAGCTCAAAGCTCGAAGGAGCGACTCCGGCCGCGTATTTCGGCGGCAGCCTTGCGTATATGTCGCCGGAACAGCTGGAGGCATGTAACCCGGCGCACGAACGTTCGCCGGAAAGTCTCGATGGAAAGAGCGACCAGTATTCGCTCGGCGTGATGATGAGGGAACTGCTGGCGGGGGGGCGTCCGTTCCATGAAGAGGAAGTGCAGGGGGGCTGGACGAAGACGCTTGAGATGATGTCGGAACGCCGGCGCGCCGGCATCGACCTGGAGAATGCGGCTCCGCTTCCCGACGACTGCCCGAAGGGGCTGCAAAGCATCATCCAGAAGTGCATGCACCCGCTGCCGGGCATGCGCTGGGCAACCGGAACGGAGCTTGCCCGGCGGCTGGAATTCTGCACCAAACCCCACATTCAGAAGTTGCTTTATCCCGATCCCGACAGCTGGCGAGTCCGGTTGCTTCCCTGGACGCTCGTCATGGTGCTATTGGCCACCATTGTGCCGAACGCGCTGGCCGCGTGGTGGAACTACGTCCATAACGAGCGGGAAATCATCGAGCACCTGAGTCCTGCCGCTCAATCGGCGTTCCGCAAAATGGCCATGGTCGTCAATGGCGTGGCGTTTCCGGTGGGGGTCGGGCTGGCGATCTACCTGACATGGACCGTCTGGCAGGGGATTCGCGAATTGAAGCTGGGCAAGGTTTCGCTAGAGCAGGTGCGCGTGCTCGAATCGCGCTGCCTTCGACTCGGTAACTATGCCGCGTGGATCGGGGTAACCCTCTGGACCATATCGGGCCCCGTCTATCCGATCAGCATCAATGCCATGGTGGGAGATGTTCCCCTGCACGCGCATGTCCACTTCTTCGCATCGCTTGCGCTTTGTGGCATGGTGGCGGCGGCTTACCCGTTCTTCCTGGTGACGTTGTTCAGTCTTCGCGTGCTCTATCCGGCGCTGCTGGAAGCGGATCCGTCGCAGGTCGGCGACGAGACGACCTTGCAGAAGCTCGGAGTGGCAATGCCCCGCTTTCTGGTCACCGCGGCCGCACTTCCGTTGGGCGCGATCGCCCTGTTGCTGGTGACGATCAACTTCTTCCCCGAAACGCTCGGTGGCGGCGGCAACTTTTCGATGAGCGTCCTCAGCCTCGGTGGAGCGATCGGCTTCGTGCTGATCTTCTGGCTGTACCGGGAACTCAACGACGACCTCGACGCGTTCAAGGAAGTCGCGAAGTTTGACTGAGTCGGCGGGAGGCTCGATGCCGCTCGGTCCGCAGTCGAACGTCAATCGCCGCTGAGGTGTCGAAGATTTGCGGTCCGGCGTCGAATAGTGTTTCGGGGGCTGAATCTCGGGGAAATCGAATCCTCGTCCGATTTCCCGGCACCCCCTCCCCGCGATTGTGAATTTCTCCGAGCTGCCATTGACTCATGTTGCTAAACATCTGTTTAATACATCAGTTTGAAACGGATGTTTGATCATAATTCTGCAGGAATTCCGGGGCCAATGAGTTCTGACGATACCCGCGCCCGCATTCTGAACGCCGCCGGACCCGTCTTCGCGGAGAAGGGCTTTCAAGCGGCGACCGTTCGCGACATCTGCCAGGACGCAGGGGTCAATCTTGCGAGCGTGAATTATTACTTCGGCGACAAAGAACGACTCTACATTGAGACGGTGAAGTGCGCGCATCAGCTTCGTGCCGATCAGGTGCATCTTCCCGACTGGGCTCCGGGGACCGCGCCGGAGAACAAGCTGCACGACTTCGTGCTGACGATGATCACCCGGATGATTGGAGTTCAGGCGGCGCCGTGGCAGTTGCAACTGATGATGCGTGAGACTTTGAACCCGACTTCCGCCTGCCGGGAACTTGTTCAGGAAGCGTTTCGTCCCCACTTCGAGGTATTGCTCAGCATTCTTGACGAGATGGTTCCCGAATCGATGCCGCCGCACAGACGGCATCAGATTGCGTTCAGCGTTGTCGGGCAATGCCTGCATTATCACGTCGCCGGCGAAGTCGTTGCGCTCCTGGTTCCGGACCAGGCCGAACTGCAGACGCATTATTCGCCGGTCGAGCTTGCGGAACATATTTCCAGCTTCTGTCTGGCGGCTCTTGGACGAAGACCACCGCTCGTGGAATCGAAACTGACACATCCTCGCGGAACGGGCGCCCGCGTTTCGCAGCACTGATTTTCCTGTCGAGACATTTCCATCCCATTCATTGACAGGACATCCGGAGAGGTCGCCGCTCTCAGAACTCGGCGAAACTGGGAAGCAGAGGACAAATTGCCACAAACTGAAACTAAGCCGGTGCGCCGCTCAATCTTTCGCGAATTCATTCGAGTCCTGATTCCGCTGGTGATTCTGACGACCGGTATCGGCGGGTTTCTCGCTCTCGGCAGCCGCGCGCCGGAGCCTCGGATCAATACCGACACGGGGCTCGCCCCCATCGTGCAGACCGTTTCGGTCTCGCCGCATGACCGCGGGCTCGATATCGAGATCGACGGGAGCGTGGTCCCGCATCGGCATATCGAACTGTCGGCGGAAATTCCGGGACGGATTGCGAAGAAGGCCGTTGAATGCCGCTCCGGCACTTTCGTCACCAAGGGGACGGTGCTGCTGGAAATTGACGCACGCGACTACGAGCTCGAAGTCCGCCGGCTTTCCGAAGAGCTGAAGCAAGCCGAAGCGGGACTCAAGGAACTCGACATCGAACTTGCGAACACCGAGGCGCAGATCCAGCTGGCGGAAGAAGAAATTGCGTTGCAGCGGAAGAACCTGGCGCGCCTTTCCGATCTGGCCGGCAAGAAGGTGGCGGCCGAGGCGGAGATCGACCAGGCGAAGCGCGAGGAGTTGACTGCGCGCAACGCACTCCAGACGCTCAAGAATCAACTTGCTCTCTGGAAGCCGCGGCGGACTCGAGCCGAGCAGGCGCGCGAGCTTGCGGTGGTGAAGCTCGAAAAAGCGCAGCTGGATCTCGGTCGTACGAAGATCGTCGCCCCGATCGACGGGACCATCGTCTCTGATCCGATCGAAGCGGATGCTTTCGTCGAAAAAGGGGAGCTTCTTGCGAGGCTTAACGACACGTCGCGCGCTGAAGTGAAGTGCAGCCTGAAAATGGAAGAACTGTACTGGCTGTGGAAGCAGCAGGAAGGAAAGCACTCCGATTCCGCTCCGAAGGACGCGGGGCTCGCGGCGCAGTACGAAATTCCGCGCACTCCGGTAACGGTCGCGTACTCACTCGGAGGAAAAGAATATCGGTGGGAGGGCCTTCTCTCCCGGTTTGAAGGCGCGGGGCTCGACGAGAAAACCAGGACTGTTCCCTGCCGTGTCATGGTCGCCTCCCCGCGCGACGTCTCGCTCGTCGAGCCGTCCGGCGCATCGCACCGCATTACCACCGGCCCGCGCGCCCTTGTGAGCGGGATGTTCGTGACGATCAAGATTCACGCACAGCCGGCCGCGGAGCTGTTTCGGATTCCCGCGCGAGCCGTCCGGCCTGGAAACGTCGTCTGGAAGGCGCGTGAAGGGAAACTTTCGATCGAGCCGGTGCACATCGTCGAGTCTTCCGGCGAAGACGTGATTCTGCACGGAGCGGGGTCGAATCTGACGGCCGGAGATTCCGTGATCGTTTCTCCCCTTCCGGTGGTGAGCTCGGGGATGGCGATTCGGGAGCAGTCGCTCCAATGAAGTCTCTGATGCAATGGGCGGTCCGGAACTCGCCCGCCATGAACACGCTGATGGTTGCGGTGCTGGCGGTCGGCATCCTGACGATGGTCACGATGCGCCGCGAAGTCTTTCCCGAGTTCGAGCTCGAGATCATTCTGGTCACCGTTCCCTACCCCGGCGCCAGTCCGGAGGAAGTGGAAGAGGGAATCTGCCAGAAAATCGAAGAGGCGGTGCAGTCGATCGCCGGGATCAAGAAGCAGACGGCCGTTGCGCAGGAAGGCTCGGGCTTTCTCGTCCTGGAACTTGAATCCCACGTTCGGGACGTTCACAAGGTCTTAAGCGAAGTTCGTTCGAATATTGATCGCATCCCCAGCTTGCCGGAACTCGCGGAAGATCCGGAGGTCAAGCAGATCACCATTCGCCAGCCGGCGATCATGGTGGGAGTTGTCGGAACGGATAGTGAAGCGCCGGATGCGGAACTTCGCCTCCGCGAACTTGCCGAGAAAATTCGGACCGACCTTCTGCAACAGCCTTCGATTTCGCAGGCGACTCTTGTCGGTGCCCGGAACTACCAGATCGATGTCGAGATTCCGGAGTCGACGCTGCGCAAGCATGGGCTCACGCTCAAGCAGGTCGCGCAGATCATTCGTCGGGAGAACATTGAAGTTCCCGGCGGAAGCCTGAAGTCGGAATCGCAGGAAGTCCTGCTGCGGGCGAAGAACAAGCACACCACCGGCGAGATGATCGGCGACTTGCCGCTCGTGACCCAGCCGGGGGGAATGGTGCTGACGGTATCTGACCTCGCGGAGGTTCGAGATGAATTCGTCGACGTCGTCAGCGTCAATGAAATCAACGGGAGGCCGGGCCTCACGATCGCGGTCGAGAAGACCTCGCAGGAAGACCTGCTCAAGATCGTGGAAGAGGTGAAGGACTACATCGCGAATAAAGAGATGCCTCCCGGCCACGAGCTGGTGACGTGGGGTGACCGTTCGGTTGAAGTCCGCGAACGACTTGAAATGATCGCCGATAACGGCGTGCAAGGGCTCGTGCTCGTTTTCATCCTGCTTGCGTTGTTTCTCGACATTCGGCTCGCGTTCTGGGTCGCCTGGGGAATCCCGATGGCGATGTTCGGGGCGTTCGTCGTACTCGGCGCGGCGGGTCAGACGCTCAACATGCTCTCGATGTACGCCTTCCTCATTGTGATGGGGATGGGGCTCGATGATGCCATCGTCATCGGCGAGAACATTTTCGAACATCGGCAGCAGGGAAAGAGCTTCTACAATGCGGCCATCGACGGAGCGATGGAGGTTCTTCCGTCGGTTCTGTCGTCGGTTCTTACCGCCGTGACGGCGTTTATTCCGCTCGCTTTCGTTTCCGGGGTGATGGGGAAGTTCATTGCGGTCATGCCGCTCGCCGTCGTCGCGACATTGCTTGTGTCGCTCGCGGAATCGATGTTCATGCTTCCGGTGCACTTATCGCATCTGCGCGAAGGGGATATCGGCGACGATCTGCGACTCGTCACACGCGCGCGAAAACTGAGAAGCCGGTGGAATCCGCTTCTGGGCTCGACGCTCGGCTTACTCTTCGTTGCGGGGGCGTACGTCGCGGAACAGATTGCGTACCCGTTCCAACGGATCGGCGTCTGGTCGGGTTGGCTCAACAGGCATTGCGTCCGGTTTCTGGATGGTTTCATCGAGCGATGCTATCTGCCGGCGCTGCGCTTTTCGCTCGACAATCCCGGGATCATGCTCAGCGGCGCGTTCTGTCTGATTCTGATGGCGGTCGGTCTCGTTCGTTCCGGTTACACGCCGTATATTCTTTTCCCGAAGATCGATGCGAACGTGATAGAAGCGATGGCCGTTTACCCCGAGGGAACGCCGAGCAGCGTTCCCGCAGAGGCGACCAAGCGGCTCGAAGCGGCGATCCTCCGCGTCAACGAACGGCACGAGAAGGCCGGCCAGCCCGTGATGAAGCTCTGGCGGCGCGCGGTGGGCCACGTCACTGCGACCGACGGCGTTCAGGGAGAACAGAATTCCATCGGCAGTCACCTGGGAGGAATCAGCGTCGAGCTTGTGGAATCCTCCCAGCGCGATATAAGCAGCCAGGAGCTGATTCGCGAGTGGCGCGAAGAAGCTGGGGAATTTCCGGGCGTCGAAAAACTGACCTACCGCAGCCCGTCGATGGGCCCCGGGGGGACACCCATCGAATTCAAGCTGCTTGCCGATCGGGACCACTTTGCCGAGCTCGAAAGAGCGGTCGAAGAGTGCAAGACTCAGCTCGCGGGGTTTCCAGGCATCTTCGACGTCGCGGATGATTCCCGTCCCGGCAAATGGGAATTCCAGATACGCATCAAAGAGAAGGCCCGCGCGATGGGAGTGCAACTCGCGGACCTGGCAGATACCGTCCGGGGAGCATACTACGGCGAAGAAGTGATGCGCCTGCAGCGCGGCCGCCACGAAGTGAAACTGATGGTCCGATATCCGCCGAAGGAACGGAGCACGCTGGCCGACTTCGACAACATCTACGTCCGCCTGCAGGATGGCGCAGAGCGGCCGTTGACGGAACTGGCGGATGTGACGGTCTTGCGCGGTAACGGCGAGATCAATCGCGACGATCAGCTGCGATCGAACACCATGACGGCAGACGGCGATGAGGCGGACGGGAACGCGAGCAACACCGACTCCGAACAGCCG
>JBFWWA010000118.1:0-10233 GCA_050246455.1 Planctomycetaceae bacterium | reverse complement strand
GATCGTTTGAGCCCTCGATGGCCCTCCAGTTCGACTGCTCCGGCGTCGTCGAAGGGCCGGGTTCGCCCGGAAGTTTCCGCGTGGAATCCCGGATGGGGCCGACATCAGGCGAACCGCAAACCGTCTCGGCGGAGACGCTGAAACTCATCGCGAAAGCGACTGCCATCCGTCTTGACGAATGGCAGCCGGTCGTCTCGCGTCTGTTTCCGGACGCCCGGTGCACAGGCACCATCGACGGCGAGTTCGAACTCGATGGAGCGATGAACGAAAATGGAATCCCGACGAAAATCACCTGCGGCGGACGGCTTGTCTCCGCGGAAGTGAACGTTTCGACGAGCCGCGATTCGGTCGACAACCCGACAAGTATTCGCGATCTGGCACTCGGCGGACGAATCGAATACCAGCCAGACCGGCTCACTGTCGACGACGTGCGGCTCAAGTCCAATCTTGCCCGGGCGGCGTTCAAAGGATCATTCGACATGTCGCCGCTGCGGCTCGAATCGACCTCCGAACCGGGCGACTCCAATGCCGAGATCGTGACCAAGATACTTCGGAGCGGCCGGGGACGTGCTGAAGCCTCCGTCGATATTGCCAGAGTCGCGTCTTTGTTTCCTGAAATCGTTCAGCTTCGCGAGGGAGTGGAACTGACGGGTGGAACGCTCCAGGCCTCGTTGGATTCGAGCGAAAAGGAAGGCCGCCGAACCTGGAAAGGTTCGTTCGAAGCGAAGGGACTAGCGGCGATTGAGAACGGCAGAAGCGTGACGTGGGAGAATCTGTTTTCGCTCAACGTTTCCGCGCACGAGGCAGCTGACGGGCCGGTTCTCGACGCGATCGACTGTCAGTCCGAGTTCCTGACGGCGACCGGTCGTGGAAGCTGGAACGATGCGACGGTGAAGGTGACCTGCGATCTCGACCGGCTCTCAAAGGAGCTGTCGCGGTTCGTCGACGTCGAAACCTCCCGATTGGCCGGCATGGTGAAATTCGACGCCACCTGCCAAAAGCGCGACGGCGACCGGCTCGAAGCATCCGCCCGGGGATCGGTCGAGAATTTCGAGTTCGCGATTCCCGGTAAGCGGCTCTGGAGTGAAGAGCGATTCGATGCAGAGCTTTCAGCGATTGCGAAACTCAACGCCAACCAGATTGCCGGCATCGAGACCGCGTCGATTCTGCTCCGAAGCGGTGCCGACCGACTGGAAACAAAACTGTTGCAGCCGACAAGCATCTCCTCCACAGAAGCCGAGCTGGCGGTCAACGTTCAGTTCATCGGCGATCTGGCGCGATGGAAATCGCGGGCTGCGCCGTGGGTCGAGCTGGATGATTGGGACATTCAGGGACGAACGGAGATCACCGGCCGGGTGTTCCTCGGTGGAGAATCGCTGCGCTGGGAAGAGCTGCTCGTGAAAAGCGAGAAGTTCCGTGCCTGGGGACACGGGTTGTTCATTTCTGAGCCCACAATTCGCGTTCAAACGGCAGGAACCTGGAACCGCCGCACGGGCGAGCTCACGATTTCGAAAACGACCTGGGCGAGCCAGGCGATGTCGCTAAAGGCAGAGAAAATCGGCATCAGCCGCAACGATTCCGGTATCGGGACAATCTCCGGGAATGTGGTTTTTCGCGGGGGAGTCGATTCATTGAGCGCCTGGACGCGCGATCCGAATCAGCAGCCCAATCAGAAATTGACCGGAATTGTTTCGGGAAGTGTCCGCGTCGAGAAGTCCGGAGAGGTGACGGAGTCCGCCGGCACTATTCAATTCGACGGGATGGCGATGTCGACCCTCTCGAAGACCGCGTCGGGCGCCGTCTGGAGCGAAGCCTGGCGCGAGAACCGTTTGGTGCTCGCATGCCGCGCACGCTACGGGCATGACGTCGACACGCTTGAACTTGAGAAGTGTGAAGTCACATCCGAATCGCTCAAGTTTGCGATGCGAGGAGCAGTCGGCGGACTGACCGGCAAGCCGAGCGCGGATATCTCCGGCGAAATCGAGTACGACTGGAAGAATCTTACAGCCAGACTCAAACCCTGGCTCGGCGATGATTTCCAGTTCACCGGCGCGCAGAAGAACCAGTTTGCGGTGCGCGGTCCGCGCCAGATCGCATCCGTGCGCAATGGTTCGACGGCTTCTTCCACACAAATGGCGATCAGTACGGTGACCTCGGAATCGACCGATGCCGATTCCACGGAGCCGACCTCGCTCAGTGCGGAGGCAGGCTTCGGCTGGCAGACGGCGAGGATCTACGGTCTCGACGTCGGCGCCGCTGATGTGAAGGCGCAATTCAACGGTTCGGCGCTGGAAATCTCGCCGCTCGATCTCGCCGTCGGGGAAGGACGATTGAAGCTCGCGCCGCAGGTCCAGCTTTACGGCGACTCACCTCTTCTGACTCTGCCGGCGGGGCGCACCATCGACAACGTGAAGCTGTCGCCGGAAGTCTGCCGCGGCTGGCTGAAGTATGTCGCTCCGCTCCTGGCTGATGCAACGCATGCGGAAGGGCGGCTGTCGCTCGATCTCTCCGGAGCGGAGTTCCCGATCACCGACCCCGGTTCCGGGCAGGCGGGAGGAACGGTCCTCGTGCATCAGGCGAGCATCAGCCCGGGTACGTCGATGAAGCAACTCCTCCAGGTCGCGGAGCAGGTGCGGCAACTCATGAAGCGAAGTTCGAACTGGTCGCAGCTCACTTCACAGAACAGCTGGGTAAAAATGCCTTCGCAGAATGTGGAGTTCCAGTTCGTGGATCGGCGGTTCCATCATAAGCTGATCGAGTTCCACTTCGGCGACATCGTGATTCGGACCGAAGGATCGGTCGGTCTGGACGAGACTCTGGCCCTTACGGCGACAATTCCGGTTGCGGACGACTGGATTCAGAAGGAGCGGGCCCTCGCGGGGATGAAAGGACAGGCGATCCGGATTCCGATCAGTGGAACGCTCGATCGTCCGCAGATCGATCCGAACGTCGTTCGAAACCTGGCACGGCAGATCGGCGGATCTGCGGCTAGCTCCCTGATCCAGGACAACGTGCGGAATCAGGTTGAGCGGCTGTTCAAGTCGCGGTAGCGCTCACGCTGTTTGCAGCGGCCAGGTTGGCCCGGATGTGGTCCAAGTTGAGACCGCCGACTACCAGGCTCGAAACACCCCGATTGCTCAAGACGAATCGGATGGCGTCAGCGGCCGGAAGATGTCCTGACGCCAGTCCCTTTTTCACGATCACCGCGATGCCGCGCTCCGCCGCTTCCCGGATCACCTCGGCGTGAGACAGATCGTTCACGTGGTACTCGACCATCACCGCGTCCGCCCACTCGAACGACGCCCGCGCTCCCTCAACTGTCTTTCCCGACAGGCCGATGCCGCGAATCGCGCCGCGGTCACGGTACTCGCTGAGAACCTCGACAACGTCAGTCTCATTCAGAACACCGAGGTCGTTTCCGTTCGAGTGAATGAACACGAGATCGAGCACATCAGTGCGCAGACGTTCCAGACTGCGGTTCAAACTGACCTCGACACCTTTTCGCGAGAAGTCGTAACAGGATTCACCATCGATGAACGTCTCGCCGACTTTCGTCGAAAGGACGAACTCGCCTCGGCGACGGGAAATCGTTCGGCCGATCCGCTCTTCGCTGATGCCGTAAGCAGGGGCCGTGTCGATCAGGTTGATGCCGAGATCGAGGACGCCGTTGAGAAGTGAATCGACGGCGGAATCGTCGGGAAGATCGTACGCCGTCGGATACTTCGTCTTCTCGTTCCGGCCGATCTTGAATGCACCAAACCCGATGGGGCTTGCGTGCAGTCCTGTACGTCCGAGCGGGCGAAGTGGCATGGCGTACTTCAAGCGGCTCTTCGAAGCGACCGATCCGGCCGGGCGGATGGATGCCACGACGTCGCCGTTTCCCACGGCGGTTCTGCGACCGATGGCCGCGGCCAGTCCTGGGGGATACCGCCGAACGCGGGTTCGCCGAGCACCAGCGGCTGCAGGGCATCAATCAGTTTTTCGACGAGGATGGGAACGAGCGCGAGCTTCGTCGGCCAAGCCGTGAGGATGTTTCCTTCGTGGAGAATCTGCACGGTCTCGGGCCGGGTGCCCCCCGGCATGGTTCCTTCTGCGCGATCGACTCGATAGGTCGACCATTCGGCGAGCGAGAGGTCGATGCCGGGAACAATCGATTCGAGCTCGCGCTGCGCGTGCGCGACAAGTTCCGTTTCACCCATTCGCACGCCATCTTCCGCAATCTGTCCGCCGATCTGCCAGACGCGTCGTCCAAGTCGGTCGACATCGGAAGTGATCGTTGCGCGCGTGTGCGCGCCGTCGACACAATGGCCGTTGAGCTCCGGGAGTTCGCCTCGCACGACAACCATGTGGAGCGGACGCCGCTGCATCGCCTCTGCCGACAGTCCAGACTTCGCTCGGAGTTCCGCATTGCCGCGACCCGCGGTGAAGACGACATGCTTCGGATGGACCGTGAGCTTTCGATTCGTGCCCGGCTCGGTCAGATGGACTGCCGACAGTTTGCCCGGTCCATGAAGCTCGAACGTAATTCCCCGATCCCCGTCGCACAGAAGAATCTTGTCGAGGTTCCGGTTCGCCAGATCTTCGATAAAGCTACGCGGCGAAATGACAACTTCTTCCAGAAGAGCGACCTGCCCCGGGCAATTCTGCAGGACGTGAGGCCGGTCGGACTCTTCAATCGAATGCGGTGCGACGCGAAGTCCGACGCGCGCGCCGATCATTCCGAGCCGCGACGAGAGGGAATCGGTTCGCCAGAGATGGCAGGCGCGGGCGCGGATCCGCGTGCCGGTCAGGTTCGGCTGCCGGGTTCCCGCGAGGCACTGTTCCCAGAGAAGCGGCATCTCGCGGATGCTTTTCGCGGAACCCGAAAGGATGCCGTTCAATGTGTACTTGAGACCGCCGTGAATGATTCCCTGCGAGGCAACAGTTTGTCCGCTTCCGAGCGCGATTGTTTCGAGCAGGAGCGCGCTCGTGCCACGGCGCGCAAGCTCATCGAGAAGCCAGAGCCCCGCTGCACCGCCGCCGAAGATGACCGTATCGAGCACCATGATCGCGTCCGAAAGCATCGTGGGCCGCCGAATTCCCTTTCGGCCTGTCGCCGCGAGTGCTTTTACTCTTTCGGACCCGATCTGGAAAGGGCATTCCCGGAGCCGCAAACCGTGGACCCCGGGGAGAGACTTCCCGGAATTCCGGCCCGTTCAGGGCTTGAGCTCCATGATCGCTTCGATTTCGACGGCGATGTTCCCGGGAAGTGAGCCCATGCCGACGGCGCTGCGGGCGGCACGCCCTTTTTCGCCGAAAAGCTCGACCATCAATTCACTGAATCCGTTGATCACGCTCGGGTGCTTGCCGAAATCGGGGACGGCGTTGACCATGCCGAGCACCTTCACCACGCGTTCGATCTTATCGAGACTGCCGATCTGAGCCTTGATCGTAGAGAGCATGGTCAGACCGACCTGGCGGGCGGCGTTCTTCCCCTCTTCTTCAGTAAGGTCCGCCCCCACCTTCCCGGTGATCGACGTTCCATCGGTCTTGAGCGGTCCGTGACCGGAGACGTAAAGCATCCGATCGACCTGAACAACCGGGCTGTAGACTCCGGCGGGCTTCGGGGCTTCGGGCAATTCGAGTTTCAAAGCGGCCAGCTTGGCTTCGGCAGACATGCGGACTCTCCTGCGGTGTGGCTATCGGTGACGTTTGATTATTCAAAGCGTGCGTGAGCGTCGAGCTCGCGGACGCGAATCCGGCAGTTCCCAAGGGAACATCGGCAGCCCAGAGAATACGAACTTCAGCGTGGGAATCCAATCAACCCGCTCGCACTGCGGGGAACGGCAGGAAGGCCGATTTCGGAAGGAAATTGCAATTCGCAGTCGGCCCCCTAGAATATGAGCGCTGGTTCAGTGCGGAAGCCCTGGGGGGATTTGCTCGATGGACAACCCGAAGACTTTGATGGCTTTTGTGGCGGCGGGCATTGGCGCCCTCCTCGTCCTAGTGTTTCTGATTCTCTTCGGACGCTATTTCAAGCTGTGGCTGCGGGCGTTCGTTACTCGCGCGAGGATCAGCCCCTGGACTCTGGTCTTCATGTCGCTGCGTAAGGTGAACCCCGTGATCATCGTCGATACGAAGATCATGGCGGTGCAGGCGGGACTGAACGAAATCACGACGGAAGCCCTGGAAGCGCACTATCTTGCCGGAGGCAATATTCGCCGCGTCGTGCAATCGCTGATTGCGGCCCACCGCGCAAAGATCGAACTCGACTGGGACACCGCCGCCGCGATCGATCTGGCCGGACGAAACGTCTTCGAAGCGGTGCAGACCAGCGTCGACCCGAAAGTCATTGATTGTCCCGATGCCAAGCGGACCGGGCGCATGACGCTCGACGGCGTCGCGAAAAACGGGATTCAGCTCAAAGCCCGGGCGCGCGTCACGGTGCGGACGAACCTTGCACAGCTCGTCGGCGGGGCGACGGAAGAAACGGTGATCGCACGCGTCGGCGAGGGGATCGTCTCGGCCATTGGTTCCTGCGATACACACAACGAAGTGCTCGCCAATCCGATGCTCATCGCGAAGGCGGTGCTCAACAAGGGACTCGACTCGCAGACGGCCTACGAGATCGTTTCGATCGACATTGCGGACGTTGATTTCGGCGATAACGTCGGCGCCCGCCTGATGGCGGACCAGGCCGAAGCAGACATGCGTATCGCTCGGGCTCGCGCGGAAGAGCGACGTGCCATTGCCGTCGCCCGTGAGCAGGAGATGAAAGCACTGACCCAGGAAAACCGGGCGCACGTCGTGTTGGCGGAAGCGGAGATTCCCATGGCGATTGCCGAAGCGTTTCGTCAGGGGCACCTCCGAAGCGATGGCGAATCATAGGTCACGGTTGATCCGTTCGTTCGCATCTGGAAGACTGGGTAAACCTGCGAACGGCGAGGGGATCGAACGGCCTTCCGTTTGCCAACGAGCGGTCCGGGAAGTGCACCTGCGAAAGGAGTGCGGACCACAACCGTTCACCGTGGCACAGCGGTCGGAACGCCTGTGTCGAAGCTAGAGCCCGAGCCTGGGATTCCAAAGGTTTCCCCGGAGCGGGTCGATTGTTCTGTAGTAAGAAAAAGCGCGATTCCGCTGGAGTGGATTCCGTTGAGAATCGCGAGTACGTGGAGTACCATCAACTCGGACACGGCGGACGTGTAAGTCTGCCCGATCCGCAGCGTCTGCCGGTGCGGCAGAGTCTGCGGAGATTGTCTTGAGCCCGGGGTGGTACAGTCGCGTCGGGCGACGGCAGCAGGAAGTTGCTGTGGTTTCCGGCATTGAAACCTCATCGGATTACTTCCGCTCGGAGATTTCGTTCCCATGGGCGAAACCCTGCACGTCGGTCTGAATGAAACACAGCGTGAACTTCTTTTGCGTGGCTTGCGCTACGTGCGCAGTTCAGTCATGCTCGAAGTCGCCGATCCCACGCCGGAATTCGAGGCGGAGCGGAGCAACCAGCTGCAGCAGATCAGCACGCTCGTCAGCCGGTTGAACAGCGCCAGCCCTCCGCGCGAGGCCGCAAAGGTCTAGCCGCCCATCGTCGCAAAGTGCCTGAAGTGTTCGAATGCGCTACCAGCATGTCTGCGTTGAAGCATTCGCCCACACGCTCCCGCCGCACGTCGTGACCTCCGATGAGATCGAAGCGCGCCTGGGCCCGGTCTATGAACGGCTCGGGTTGCCCGCCGGTCGCCTGGAGCTGATGACCGGCATCCGGGAGCGTCGTTTTTTCGATCGGAACGAACGGCCTGGTCGCATCAGCGTGCAAACTGCGGAGCGCGCAATTGAAGCGTCCGGTATCGATCGGCGTTACTTCGGCGCCCTCGTTCATGGTTCCGTCTGCCGCGACCAGCTCGAACCGGCAACCGCGTGCGGCGTCCATCACGCCCTCAGAATGCCCGATAGCGCCATTGTCCTCGACCTGAGCAACGCCTGTCTCGGGATTCTCAACGGCATGATGCTCGTGGCTGATCTGATCGAGCTCGGCCGGATTCGCGCGGGAGTCGTCGTCGGAACGGAAGACGGTCGTCCGCTCGTCGAGGGGACGATCGACGCATTGTTAAACTCTCCGGAGCTGACTCGCAACGACGTCAAACGCGACTTTGCATCGCTGACAATTGGATCCGGTTCGGCGGCCGTTGTGCTCTGCGACCAGAAGCTGAGCCGTACCGGCCATCGCCTGCTGGGTGGCGCATGCCGGGCCGACACGCGGCAGCATGAACTTTGTGAAGGGGGTATAGCGGCGGAGCAGACGTCGTCACAGCTCCGCATGCAGACCGATTCCGAGGCGATGCTGCATGCGGGTGTCGAACTCGCAGCGGCGACCTGGAACGACACGAAGCGTGTGCTCAGCTGGAACAATGCCGATGTCGACCGAGTCTTCACGCATCAGGTCGGGCGAGCGCACCGCAAGCTGTTGATGGAACGTCTGGGGCTCGACCCGAACCTCGATTTTCCGACCGTCGAATACCTGGGAAACACCGGCGCCGCGGCTCTCCCGATGGCGGTTTCGCTCGGAATTGAACAGGGACGGTTGGAATCGGGTCAGTGCGTCGCGTTTCTGGGAATCGGCAGCGGACTCAATTCCGCGATGCTTGGCCTCAAGTGGTAACGGTGCGATCGCATCGCCTGAACTGCATGTGAACTACCGGCTACGGCTTGCTTTCCTGTTCGGGCGCATTCGGCAGTTCCACGCCAAGTTCCCCTGCCAGTTCGACGAGCGATCGCCATGTTCCGTCGTCCAGCGGAACTCCTTTGGCGCGCCGCGCTTCTGCGAGCGCTCGGCTTTGATCGCCCGGAAGCCGAATCTCCGCTGCGCCCGGTTTGAGCGTCGTGCCACGAACCGCTTCGATCAGGCAGGCCGCCTGTTGCTCGAAGTGTCCGCGCCCGACGAACTGATCGGGATCCCACACTGCGAAGAGCGCATTGTTCGTCAGCGTCGCTTCGGACGGAGCGGGTGGACAAAATCCTCCGGCGAGCCCGGCCGAGAGAATATCGAGTACGATTCCGAGTCCGAAGCCCTTGTAGCCTTGATCGCCGCCGATGGGGAGGATTGTGCCCGGCGGATCGGCGAAGCGCGTGTTCGGATCGGTCGTCGGATTCCCTTTTGCATCCTGCAGCCAGCCCGGGGGACAGGTGCGCCCGGCGAGCTGCGCGACGCGAATCTTTCCATTGGCAACCACGCTCGTCGACATGTCGAGCACCAGCGTTTCCGAGCCGATCGGAATCCCGAACGCCAGAGGATTCGTGCTGATTCGCGGCTCGATGCCTCCCGGAGGTGCAACGCAGGTCAACACGCCGTTGTCGTTTACGGTCATGAAACCGGCAAGGCCGCAATGGGCGATGCGCTCGACCCATTCACCGAGGCGCCCGACGTGTCCGCAATTCACCAGCGTGCCGCACGCGATGCCGACCTCGCGCGCTTTCTCGACAAGAAGATCAATCAGCTTCGCACATTGAATCTGTCCGAAGCCGAATCCGGCATCTGCAACAATAATGGCGGCCGTTGAGCGAAGGATCCGCAGCTCCGCAGCGGGGACAAGTTCACCGGTGCGTATCTGGGCGACGTAATCGGGAATGCGCACCACGCCGTGCGATTCATGACCCCTGAGGTTTGATTCGACCAGGCTCGACGCGATCTGCCGCGCTTCATCCGCTCTGACCGACGCCTCGAACAGCAGCCTCTGAGCGAAATCGATCAGCTCATCGTATGAGAGTTGCATGCGACTACTGATCCGATTTTCGAAATCCGAAGCGAGGAGCGTTCAGCCGGCGGGGGCCTTCTGATCGGCGACCCATCCGCAATTCTTGTGAGTACCGTCACAGAAGGGCTTGTTGGCAGATTGTCCGCAGCGGCAGAGGGCGATACTCTCCTTGTCGCCGAGGTTGAACGCGTTTCCTTCGTGGTCGATGAGCTGGATGGGCCCTTTGACCAGAAGCGGTCCGTTCATGCGTGTAATAATCTGAACTTCGGCGGTCATCGGAGATTCCTTCCAGAGGCCACGGTGGGAACGCTGCCGGCGCAACGCGACGGTGAATCGGCCGTGCGCAACGGGTAAATCTGGGCACTGTGCGCCGGGCAAGGTCGAACATACTGGCGGGGTTTTGCAAACGCAATCGAACCCCGTTAAGCTTCAAGCCGGATCGCCCCTGATGGGATCGTGCGTCCTGTCCACAGTCTCGTTCGGGGATCAGTTTCAGACACACGGATTG
>JBFWWA010000117.1:0-10237 GCA_050246455.1 Planctomycetaceae bacterium | reverse complement strand
GGAGTCCGATCCGACGACAAGTCGTCGGCTTGGGGCCCTTCGCTGATTCCGGACCCCTGAATCCTGCCGTCGATCTTACCCCAGCCACACGTCCGCCAGGCCGACGATGAAGAGGCCGAGGCTGATTACGGCGTTGACGTTGAAGAACGCGGCGTTCACGCGTGTGAGGTCGTCGGGTCGGACGAGGCGATGTTCATACGCGAGCAAGATTGCGACGCCGATGACGCCGCACAAAAAAATCGGACCCATCGCCGCGAAATACCAGAGGGCAATGAGGCAGACGACCGTCAGCAGATGACTGAATGCGGAGATTCGAAGTGCTGTTGGCACACCCCACCGCGCCGGAACGCTGAAGAGTCGTTCTCCCTGATCGAACTCGACGTCCTGGCAGGCGTAGAGAATATCGAACCCGCCGACCCAGAAAAACACGACCGCCGCCAGCAGCACCGGCGGCCAGTCGAGGCTTCCTCGAATTGCAATCCACGCGGCAATCGGCGAAAGCATCAGCGCCGCCGCGAGCCAGTAGTGACACCAGACTGTGAACCGCTTTGCATACGAATAACCCAGCAGGAACAGCAGCACCGGCAGAGAAAGCAGCAGCGGCCACCGGTTCGGCAGAAAGAGCAGCGTCGATGCGACGAAGCCGAGCGTGCAGATCAATGTGAATGTCGTCACCGTCGCAACGCTCAACAGTCCGGCCGGAAGATGCCGCCCCCGGGTCCGCGCGTTCTTCGCGTCGATGTTCCGATCAATCAGCCGATTGAACGCCATCGCCGCGGATCGAGCAAGAACCATGCACAGCAGAATTCCGGCGAGATCCCGCCAGCGGAACGGCTCGAGTCGCCACGCCAGGGTCGCGGAAAGCAGCGCGAACGGGAGCGCAAAAACCGTATGACTGAAACGGATCAGTTCCAGGAGTTGGCGGATGCGGTGCAACATTCGTGTTCGCGGCGTCTGCGTCGATCCCGCTTCGTCCGCGTGGTGGGAGGCGAGATTCGGCCGCGCCGATCAGTCGAGCGATTTCGCGTTGGCTTTTCTCAGTCCGCCGCGGCTTTCGACCGTCGAGCGGAACTTGGCGACCGGCGTCGCCCGCTGGGAATGGGACATATCGGGGCGATAATTCGACTTCTGTCCCGAGAACTCGATCACATAGTAGGACGCCAGTTGCCGGACGGCAAGGTGCCCATGATCGAGCCACTTGACGAGCTGCAGCGAAGTCTCTTTATTCCGCGCATCCGCGTCCGAAAAACCCCACAGCAGACGTTTCACAACAGCGACATCCTCAGGCTCAAACCGGCTTACGAGCTCATCGTCGAGTAGCTTGCTGTTCTCCGGGGAAAGTGGAAGCCAGTTTTTCAGACCGGCGATTGCCGCCGCGAGTGCTTCTTCGTGTCGCACATTGGCGAGCACCTCGGCCAGCGCCGGGTAGTTCTCGATGAGAGCAAGCGTCTTGACAGCCAGCTCCGAAACCTTGGCCCGCTCGTCTTTCGCAACAGGCACGATCGAGTTCCCGATCGGTTGATCAGCGGAGAACTCCTTCTGGAATTGCAGGGCGGACGTGCGCATTGTGTTCGGGATCGGAATGGGGTCGAAGTTCACCCACCGCGGTGTTGAAGCAGCGACAGTCCCCTTTCCGGAGATATTGTTCAGCACACTTTCCACTCCGGCCGTTGAAACGGCATCCGGCTTGATCGGCAATGCAAGATACGCGGGAGCGGCGAGCGTCGTTCGATTCCCGCTCTTGTCGACTACGTCGATTGCCCCCGCTGCGACGTGGATTGCACCTTTGTAAAGAAGCCCCGCGAGATCATCATCGACTTTCTGCGGATGGTTGGGAACGACTTCAATTCCGATGCGCGTTGCGGGCTGCGAGATTTCAACTCGCAGCGAATCACCTCGAACGGAAATACCGAATGCGATCCGAGCACCCTTTCCCGCAGCAGCGTCGGGAACTCCAGCTTGAATCACGATGCGACCCTGTCGGAGGTCGAAACCAAACGGCCCGTCCGGCGTGCTGCCGAGGAGCTTGACCGATGTTCCTCCGCGCAACAGGACGCGGCAATTTCCGGTGTCGATATCGAGCGTGGAGTCGAACGGCTCGGGCGAGACAAGTCGATCGGCAGGCGCCACGGTCGGCGGAATCGCGTCCGGCTGCGGCCGTTTCACGACCATCCAGTCGCCCGCGTCGGAATCGTAGCGGAGAAGCACGCCGGATTCAGAGACGTATCGCACCAGGGAAGGGGGCTCCAGATCGTCCGCCGGTTTCGGCGGTTCGGGTGTGACCGCCTTCTTCACGGAGCCGACACTCGGCGGAGCGGCATCAACCGGCGTGCGAGCCGTCGCTTCCGGGGCCGTCTTTCCGGCAACTTCTTCTGGAACCGGCTTCGGCGGCGGAGTTTCGCCCGGCATCGGCACTTCCGGTGTCGAAGCGTCCACCGGAGCAGGGGGAACCGTCCGCGCGACCGTTTCCGGTGCGGGCGTCGGCTCGATCGGCGCCGGCATGGGTGTCTCGACCGGAGTCGCTGCGACGTCAACGTCCGTCATCGGTTCGCCCGTCTGTTCGGCAGCGACGACGGCATCGATCGGCTTGTCCTCTTTCGGAGCGCTCTTGCCTTCCTTCTTCTGTACGTTCGGAGCTTCTTTTCGATTGAACCCTCGATTCAGCTTCACACGCGGCGGAGCCGGGTCGACGACGGCGACCGCCGGTTCGCTTTCTCCCGATTTCCAGCTTCCCCACATTGAACGGAAGTTCGGATCCGTCACCATGACGAACCCGAGGACGCTGAACGCTGCGATCAGAACCGCCACCGGCAATGCCCGCTGCCAGAAAGGTCTCGGACGAAGGTATTCGGGCAGGCCTTTCCCGGTCTTCTCCGCTGCGCCCGCTGAGTGCGGCGTGCCCGCCATCGTTTCAGCCAACGGCTGGGGATGGGCCTGATCGGGATGTCCATCGTTTCCCTGAGTTGCGTAATCGGGCTCTGAGGTCGGATGCTCTCCGACAAGTCCGTACATCCGCCGCCGGCTCTCGGATTTGATCTCCACCGGTTCGCCGAGTACCAGCGTGAGAATCTGGTGGCAGGCGGCCACTTCTGCGAGCTGCACGTCCGACTCGAGGCAGACCTTTTCGATGTCCGCCACCCGTTCGGGAGCGAGGGTGTTGTCGAGGTATTCGGCAATGACGTTCGGATCGTCATCCGCGTTCTTGCCGAGAACGTCCGGGGCGGTCAACCTGCGCCGGCGCATGACTTCACGAATGCGATCAACCAGCCCCGTCGCGAACTTGCTTTCAGTGATTTTCGTGCCGATTTCCTTCGTCTGGCTCGGCTCGAGAATGTCGTCAAGGTACGCTAGCAGTGTTCGCAATGTCAGTCGCACGGCTCACCTCGGATTTCGTCGGGTGGGTTGGTCCCGCCATTCGTCGCTGTATTCGCAGTCGCGAAACAGCAGTTACCTACTTCCAATAGTGGAGCGGCCGGGTCGTTTTCGTACAGGAAATCTGCCAATCCGGTGAAAAGCTTCATCTTCGAGGCGTTGATGCAAACAATTCTGGCCAGGAACGTTACGCTTCGAGTCCTTGTCGCAGCGCTGGTTGGTTACCTGGTTTCCGGTCTGGAGGTGGTCGCGGAAGAGACCCCCGCTGCGCGCCCGAAGCGTCTCCTGCTGCTTCAGCAGGGTCCTGACGGGCATGCCTGGGCGAGTCATGAATATCACGACGGTGTGCGCATCCTCGCAGAGATTCTGCAGCGGGTTCCTGGCTTGCAGGTCATCGTCGTCGACGCGGACGAGCCCTGGAGCGGAGGTCCCGAGCTTCTTGACGGTGCCGACGGTGCATTTCTCTATCTGGCCGAAGGGGCGAAGTGGCTGAGCCGGAATCCGACGCGGCTCGCCGCGTTCGAGAAGCTTGCGGAACGGAAAGGGGGGCTCGTCGCGCTCCACTGGGGAATCGGCACAAAGACGGCCGAGCCGGTCGACAACTTCGTGCAACTCTTTGGCGGTTGCCACGGGGGCCCCGACCGGAAGTACAAGATTGTGAACACCTCGATCAAGCTGCGCAAAGAACACCCGATTCTTCGAGGTGTCGAACCCTCAGAGGTTGAAGACGAGTTTTATTACCGGTTGAAGTTTCCGAAGACCGGGCCGCGCATCACTCCGCTTGTCGACGTCGAAATTGACGGCGCATCGCACACGGTCGGCTGGGCCTGGGAGCGCTCGGGCGGAGGCCGTTCCGCCGGTTTCAGCGGCGGACATTATCACAGGAACTGGAAGCTCGCTTCGTACCGTCGACTGGTGTCGCAATCGATTCTCTGGTCGATCGGTCACGAGATTCCCCAGAAGGGGATCCCGGTCGACGTCCCGGAGAAATCCATCGAACTGCTCAGGCCGAAGCCCGCGGAAAAGAAACCGCGAATGTGATCGCGGCTCGATCAGAACAGTTCCGTGAGCGCTTCCCCTTCTTCCAGCAGGTGGAAGGGGCGATTCTGGCGATCGCTGGCAATAAGGTCCTCAATGCCCATCGCGTGATAGACGGTCTTGGCCACATGCGCGGGTGTCACCGGTTTGTCGGCCGGATATTCGGCGAATTTGTCGCTGGATCCGTACGTCTGTCCGCCGCGGATACCGCCGCCGGCGAGGACATCCGTCAAACAGTGCGTCCAATGATCGCGTCCCGCGCCGACTGTGCCGCCGCTGCGGACGTCGCCGATCTTCGGCTTGCGCCCCATCTCGCTGGTCACCATCAGCATGGTCGAATCCAACAGGCCGCGATCGGCAAGGTCTTCAATGAGCGCAGAGAAACAGCGGTCGAACTCGGGAAGCAGGTCTTCCTTCAAGCAGCGGAAATTGTTCCCGTGCGTATCCCATCCGCCGCCACTGAAGCATTTCTTTGATACGAGCTCGTCTTCTTCCGACCAGAAGACAGTGATAAACGGAACACCCGCCTCGACGAGTCTGCGTGCAGCGAGCAAGCTTGTTCCATTGACCGTGCGACCGTAACGATCGATCAATTCCGGCGATTCCGATTCGACGTCGAATGCCTTCAATGTTGTCGATGACGACAACAGCGACATTGCCCGATCATTCTGTTCGGTCCACGAGCGGACTGTCGCGAACGCGTCGAGGTCGCGACGGGCGGCGTCAAGCCCCGCAAGCAGTTCCTGCCGCGCGAAAAGCCGTTTCGACGGCACATCGCTCGAAAGGACGAGGTCGGGCGCGCGAAACCGGGTCGGATTCTTGCGATCGCCGAGAACATACAGCGGATCGAATTGAACGCCGAGTTTCCCTGCGAATTGCCCTGGTCGCGTGTAGGGCGCCTGGCTCGGCTTCCAGGGAAGCGTTACGGCGTTCGGCATCCCGCTCTTCTGAGGACTCTTCGCAGCGACGACGCAGCCGACGTACGGCCAGTCGTCGGGAAACGGCGTCCGATTGTTCCCAAGCGAAAGAAACGTGGCGTCGGGGACGTGTCCTGTCAGGTTGTGATAATAGCCCGCGTGATGGTCGTTCGTGTTGACGGTGCCGTTGACCGAATTCACCAGCGCGATGTGGTGCGCCTGCTTCGCCAGCAGCGGCAAATGCTCGCACAATGTCACGCCGGGAGCGGAAGTCGCAATCGGCCGGAACTCCCCCCGATAGTCGCTCGGAGCGTCAGGCTTCATGTCCCAGGTATCGATGTGCGAGATTCCGCCGCACAGAAAGAACAGGATTGTCGATCGCGCCGTCGCGGCGCCAGTCGCTCCTTCTGCGGCAGGAAGAATCCGGGATCCGGCGGCGACTCCGGCTAGCCCCGTGGCGGATGCAACGAGGAAGTTCCGCCGGGGGGTCTTCGGCATCATTTCATGCAGGTACGATGTCACGAACCGCTACCTCCCAGCCGACCGGGAAAGCCTCAAAGTCGCATCCATCAACGTTAATGCATTCGGCGGGAGATGGCAATTCCCGATTCCCCCCGCAGTTTTCCCGCACAACGCAGCACAATCGCCGGAACAGCGCAAATGTTGAAAACGCATAGTCGTTCTGCTCTGCTGAACCGGTCGCGGCCGTACCCGCCGGCTCAGCCGCTGCAATGCACTGAACCCCGCCGTCGAACCGGGACTTGAGCGGGGGAAGCGATTTCTGCACGCGGAGGATGCTTGTGAGCTGTTCGCCGAAAACACGCATTTGGGGCGCGGTGCTTCTGTTCGTGGCCGCGTTCGCGAAGAGCGCGCCCGCGGGAGATTGGCCGCAATGGCTCGGCCCGTCCCGCAATGGCACGTCGAGCGAGGTTGTTGCCCCCTGGAGTGAAGCACCCAAGGTCCTGTGGAAGCATCCGGTCGGCAGCGGCTTCAGCACGCCGGTTATTGCGGATGGGAAGTTCTTTGTCCACGCGCAAGAGGGAACGAAGGACGCGGAAGAAGTTATCGCGATCGATATTGCGTCGGGAAAGGTCGCCTGGCGGAAGTCGTACGAGCGAACAACCTACCGAAGCGCGCTCGGTGCCGGACCGCGGGCGACGCCGATGGTGCATGAGGGACGGCTCTATTCCTACGGAATCACCGGAACGCTTTCCTGCTTCGACGCCGATAAGGGCAGCCTCGTCTGGCAGGCGCAACCATTTAGCGATCTCAAAGCGTCGGTTCCCGACTTCGGCGTCTGCAGCTCGCCGATAGCCGTCGGCAACAAGGTGATCGTGCCGGTTGGCGGACCGGGCAGCGCGGTCGTTGCATACGATGCCGCGACCGGGAGCATCGCCTGGAAGGGGCTCGATGAGCCCGGATGTTCCGCATCGCCGATCACCATCAAGACTGGATCGGGTGAGAGCGAACGAACCGACATCGTGGTGCAGACGACGCTCCGCATTGTCGGGCTCAATCCCGATGACGGCGCCATTCGCTGGGAACACCCGCTTGTGTTCCAGCCGTCCGGCGTATCGCCAACGCCGTTGATGGTCGGCGACAGCCTGGTCTGCACGACGCAAGATACCGGCACGCTCGCGTTGAAATTCGGAAAGGAGAAGAACCCGACAACTCCGTGGTGGCAGCACGACTGGTCGAGTTATTTCTCGACCGGCGCCGCCGGAGCAGAGGGAGAGGTCTACGTCGTGACGAATCTGGTGATGCCGCTGCCGCGCGCCGACCTGCGCTGCATCGAGATCACAAGCGGCAAAGAGAAGTGGCGGAAGGAATCGCTCGGTTACTTTCACATCGGCGTGATCCTGACGGGAGACCGCAAACTCCTTTTGCTGGATGATGGCGGCAATCTCACTCTGGCAGAGACGGAAAAGGGCTTCAAGCAGCTCGCCCGTGCGAAAATCTGCGGCGGAACGTTCGTCAACCCGGTCCTTTCCAATGGCAAGCTCTTCGCGCGAGACGGCAAGGAAGTTGTCTGCGTTGAGCTCCCTCTTGCTCAATAGGTGACCGCGATGACGACCTGCTTCGTGCTCATGAGCCTCTGCTTCGCCGGCGCTGCCGAACCGGTGGATCCGCCGTCGCGGCTTGCGGCGCGGATCGACGAGCTGATCGAAGCACCATTCGCAGAACGAAAGATAGTCGCCGCTCCTCCATCCGACGACGCCGAATTCCTCCGGAGGATTTCGATCGATCTCATCGGTCAGATTCCCTCCGAAAAGGAAGTGCGAGAGTTTCTGGTAGATCCGTCATCCTCAAAGCGTGGGGAGCTGATCGACCGATTGCTCAAAGATCCCCGCCACTTCGAACACTTCGCTCATTCGTGGCGCGCGCTGCTGCTGCCCGAAGCGGAGTCGGACCTGCAGGTCGACTATTTCCGACCGGGGCTCGAAGCATGGCTGCGCGAGCGACGTGAGAAAAACATGCCGTTCAATGCGATCGTCCGCGATCTGCTCTCGGTGCCGATTTCCGATTCCCGAACCGCCCCCGAGATGGTGATCCGCGACCTGCGCCGACCTAATCCGCTCGGCTATTTTGCGGCGAAGGATGCCAAGCCCGAAAACCTCGCGGCGAGCGCAACGCGGCTTTTCCTCGGTGTTCGGCTCGAATGCGCCCAATGTCACGATCATCCCTTCGGGCATTGGACTCAAAAGCAATTCTGGAATCAGGCCGCGTTCTTCGCCGGTCTCGAGCGGCAGGGAAAGGGAGTATTCTCGCCGATCATCGAGTCGCGCGGGCTCCGCGAAATTCCAGTCATGCAGACCTCGACGAGCGCACCGCCCCTCTTTCTCGATGGGAAACCGCCCGAACTGGCAGTCGACAAAAGTCCGCGGACGGCGTTTGCCGAATGGCTCACCTCCGTTGAGAACACGCAGTTCGCGAAAGCGACCGTGAATCGAGTCTGGGGCCAACTGCTCGGCTTGGGGCTTGTCGATCCGGTGGATGATTTCCATGCGGGGAATCTTCCGAGCCATCCGGAACTTCTCGATGAATTGACGACCCGGTTCATCGAGTCGGATTTCGATCTGTCGATGCTCATTGCAGCGATCTGCCGGACGCGCGCCTATCAACGGACGAGCCGGCTGACCGACCCGAGTCAGGAAGAAAATCGAACGTTCGCGAAAATGGCGGTGAAGCAGATGGCGGCGGAGCAGTTCGTCGACAGTCTGCTTGCCGCTGTCGGCACGCCGCGAGACGCTGATGCACTTCGCAACGGCCGTAATCGCGACCCGCTGCAGCAGCAGCTCCTCGACCTGTTTTCATCGGGCGATAAGCTGAGCGATCCGCAGTCGTCGATTCTGCAGGCACTCGCGCTCATGAATGGAAGAATGGTGAGCGACGCCGCGGTCGAGCAGAAATCTCCGACACTTCAATCGCTCTTTGAACGTTCGAGCGAACCGGCCAGCGCGAAGATCGACGCGCTCTACCTAGCGACTCTGAGCCGTTTTCCCACGGAATCCGAACGGGCCAAACTTGTCGACTACCTCGCCGTGAACGAATCGAAGGAATTGTCGCGACGGCTTGGTGACGTCCTGTGGGTGCTTCTCAATTCGGTCGAATTCGGATGCAACCATTAGCGATTGAGCCCGATCGTCTGAACAGCAGGTGCACTATGAATCAGTTCCACCGCCGAGGTTTTCTGTGCCGTTCCATGCAGGTCGGCATTGGCGTCGGATTCTCGGGCTGGATGGCGAACCTCGCGGCCGCGGCCGAACAGCAAGACAAGCCGAAGCGATCCTGCATCGTTCTCTGGATGGCCGGGGGCCCGAGCCAGACTGATACGTTCGACCTCAAGCCGGGCCATGCGAACGGCGGCCCGTTCAAGACGATTGCGACGGAAACGTCCGGCATCGAGATCGGTGAGCATCTCCCGAAATTCGCGCGCTGGACGCACAAGTCGGCCATCATCCGCTCGATGAGCACGCGCGAAGGGGACCATGGCCGCGCGACGCAGCATCTCCGCACCGGCTACCTCCCGCAGGGTTCGATTCAGTTCCCATCCCTCGGGTCGATTGTGGCGTTTGAGAGGCAGGAGCTGAGGTCGGACCTGCCGAACTACGTCAGCATCGCGCCGCGAGGAATCTTCGCACCCGGCCGACCCGCCGCAGGATTTCTCGGCCCGCAGTTCGCGCCGCTCGTCGTCGGCAAGGATCGCGGCGAGGATCAGGAAGAGAGCCTGCTCCGTGTCGAAAACCTGCAGCGGCCGCGAAAGGTCACCGACGAGCAGTCGCGACAACGCCTCGACTTGCTTCGCTCGATGGAACGCGAGTTCCTCGATCAGCATCCCGGCCTCACGGCGAAGAGCCACGTGAATGCGTACGAGCGCGCCGTGCGGCTCATGAGTCCGGATGCGGCCAAGGCATTTCAGCTGGACGACGAGCCGGCGGCACTGCGGGACACTTACGGCCGAACGCGTTTCGGACAAGGTTGCCTCCTCGCGCGCCGTCTCATCGAACGGGACGTTCCGTATGTGGAAGTGTCACTCGGCGGATGGGACACGCACGACAACAACTTCAACCAGACGAAGAATCTCTGCGCGACGCTCGACCCGGCCTGGTCGGCGCTGCTTTCCGATCTTGAAAGTCGTGACTTGCTCGACTCGACCCTCGTCGTCTGGATGGGTGAGTTCGGCCGCACACCGGTGATCAATCCGCAAGTCGGTCGAGACCACTATCCGAAGGCGTGGTCGGTGGTGCTGAGCGGCGGTGGAGTGCGTGGCGGACAGGTCGTCGGCCGCACGAGTGCCGACGGGCTCACGGTGGAAGATCGGCCAGTCGCCGTTCCCGATCTGCTCGCAACGGTCTGCCTGTCGCTCGGCCTCGATCCCAGCAAGCAGAACATGTCGAACGTGGAACGCC
>JBFWWA010000116.1:0-10238 GCA_050246455.1 Planctomycetaceae bacterium | reverse complement strand
ACTCGAATCAAGCGGTCGGTTGAAAGGCGGCTCTAACGAACCGAAATCTGTACGGTCGCTACATTTCGAGGCAGATCATCAGCCCCGACTGGAAGAAGACGAGTGCGCCCCAGACTGGAGTCGCGATCCGGGGGGAACATCGATGCAGCGTCACCAGCGCAGTGAGAACCAGAATTGTTCCTGCCGCCTTCAAACGCAGGAACAGGGAAGGGTCGTTGTGATTGAATCGAATCAGATACAACCCGACAGGGTTCCTTTCGAAGTCGACAATCAGCTCACCCGTGCGGATCACAAGATATCCGTCGTACAGAGAGACCGCACCAACGAACATCACAGCGGCGGCAAGAACCAACACCCCGGAACGAGATCGAAGGTTCTCGCGAAAGCCCACGGAGGCCGAAAGAGGAAACTGTGCCCGCAACGCGTCCATACAATTCAGCCCTTTCCAGTGCGACTCGATCGCAGCCTTGGTTCTGAAATACGGGTCCTCAGTTCGAGTATCGATGCAGTTCGACAAAGCATCCGGACTTGTAGAGCTCAGCGCGCTGCATAAACCCAGGTCGGCACCATATCTGACGACGATCGGAATCGATCACAGCGTTGACGATCGATAGCGCTCGAATTCGAATAACGCGTGGTGCGCCATTCTCCTTTTCGATGCAGCGGTTCGACCGGATGGTTGCGTGAGACTGTGAACGACGCGTCGCGCCGCTCATGCTCCACCGGCGCTTCGACCGCGCACTCGGCAACGACCGGCGTAACTGACATTGTGTCTAGCAGCATCACTTCGCTGTTCGAAGTCGTGTTCGATTCCGACATAGGAAGATTCATCATCGTCTCCGAATTCATGACTTGTGTCGCGGCAACTTCTTGAACGACCGAGATTCGCGAATCAAGGTGCCGTCAAGCCAGCTTGCCGTTCCGTTTGTCACCCGTTCGCAGCCAGTGGTCGCAAATGAAGTGCCAAAGTTGTGCCGTGAATCTCGAAAACGGAACTTGCCGTCGCTGTTCGTTGAAGTCGCCTTTCTTCGGAGAAGGAATTTTGAATTGCTTCTCCCGTCAATGGTCAATTCGGAATCATCCCGAGTGAATTTCGAGCCGGATTGCCCTTCCAGCGGGCAAGTGAAGGGCGACGGGTCGTGCGCGGGCTGAGTGAGGGGCGGATTCAGCCCATGGATTTCACCGCGGAATCCGGACCGGGGGCGCGTTTCCGACCGCCCCGGTTGCTTAGCCCCCAAGCGGCACAAGTCTTGCTCGGATATCGCACGCAAAGGACAAAGTTCGGGTAACAAGGAGGACTGAGGATGCTCCATCCATTGTTCACGCTGCTTCTTTCGGCTAAATCTCTGCTCGGGCTCTCCGCAGCGTATGAGATCGCCTCGACCGGTCGCCTTATCGAAGCGATGACTCTCGGCTCCGTGGCGGTCACGCCGACAGTCTGGAGCGTCATCAAGAAAGCAGCCGCCTGGCCAGTTTGCGACGATATCGCTTGACGAGAGGGATGGGCTCGATCGGCCGCAGACTGCTCGTTCAACGACGTTTCCCCGTCGAAAAAGGCTGGTTCGATGCCGATTCCCCCGGCAGGCCCGGCGTCCCGTGATTCCGCTCGTGCCCCACTGGGTGTCCCCAGTCCGAATCCGCGTCCTGCCGCTTGCCCTGCTTCCGAGAATTCCTTCGTGGCGAGTTCCCCAAGCCGATGCTAACATCGTTGCATCCGGCTGAGGACGTCGCCGCGCTGGGGAAAAATGATCGGATGAAAGCTAGCTGCGAGGGGCCGGTTGGTGTCGACGTCGGTGCAGAAGAGGGGCGTTAAGAAAAAGGGGGTTCGCGGGCGAGCGCGCGAGCCGAAGTGGGTCGCGTACGACGATCAGAAACTCCTGCAGATGCGCATCTGCGACCTCGATCTGCGCATCAAGGGAAGCGAGATTGAAGAACGCATCGAGCGATTGTTCGAAGAGCTCGAGAGCCGCAATCTGAACTTTCGTCCGCACTTCTGGTTCTCGGAGGAATGGTTCTGCCCAGACGGCATTCCGGGTATCGCGGTCGCATTCTGCCTCGCGCATCCGCGCCTCATGCGTCTCGAGAAGAAACAGATGCTTGAGGTCGAGGGTGGCACCGAAGAGTGGTGCATGCGCATTCTCCGTCATGAAGCCGGTCATGCGATCGACAATGCTTACGGTCTGCATCGCCGCAACCGCTGGCGGGCACACTTTGGAAAATATACGCAGCCTTACCCGGATACATATCAACCGCGCCCCTACAGCAAGAGCTACGTGCTTCATCTCGATCCGTGGTACGCACAGAGCCATCCCGCCGAAGACTTCGCGGAAACGTTCGCTGTGTGGCTGAAGCCCCGCTCCCGCTGGCGGAATCAGTACGACGGTTGGCCGGCGCGCAAGAAGCTCGAATACGTCGATGCACTGATGGACGAATTGAGCGGGAAGAAGCCGATCGCGACCTCGCGGAAGACTGTTGACCGCGTCGATACGATAAAGACCACGCTCGCAGAGCATTACGCCGCAAAACGCGCCAGATACTCAGTTGATCTACCGAACTATTACGATCGGGAGCTCCGTCGGTTATTCTCTGATGCACCGGAACATCGGCGGAAGCCGTCCGCATCGGGTTTCTTGCGGCGGATCCGTCCGGAGCTGCGGCAGATGGTCGCACGCTGGACCGGGCAGTATCAATATACAATCGATCAAATCCTCGGCGACATTATCCAACGTTGCCGCGAACTGAATTTGCGTCTGGCGCACTCCGAACGCCAGGCGCGCAAGGACGCACTGGCCATGGTCACAGCGCAGACCATGAATTACCTGCACGCAGGACACCATCGGTTCGCCCTATGAAGAAACTCCGCATCGTCGTGCTGATGCATGAGGATTTGGTTCCGCCGAGCAGTACGCGCGGCCACACCGAAAAGGAAATCCTGGAGTGGAAGACCGAATATGACGTTCTCACCAATCTGATCAAATTGGGTCACGACGCCGAGCCGCTTGGCGTGCGGGACGATCTCAGTCCGATCCGTCTCGCTCTCGACGAAAAGAAGCCGCACGTCGTCTTCAATCTGCTCGAAGAGTTTCACAGCGTCGCCCAGTACGATCAGCACGTCGTCAGCTACCTCGAGCTGATGCGACAGCCCTACACGGGTTGTAATCCGCGCGGCCTGATGCTCTCGCACGATAAATCGCTCTCGAAAAAACTGCTTACCTACCACCGCGTCCCAACGCCTCGCTTCCTTGAGTTCCCAATGCAGCGCTCGGTGAAGCCTCCGGCGAAGCTTCCGTACCCGCTGCTCGTGAAATCTGCGCGTGATGATGCTTCGCTCGGCATCTCCCAGGCCTCGATTGTTCACACCCCGGACAAGCTCAAAGACCGCGTCCGCTTCATTCATGAACACTTCAAGACGAGTGCGCTCGTTGAAGAGTACATCGAGGGGCGTGAGTTCTACGTCGGCGTGATGGGAAACACACGGCTTGAAACTCTGCCCGTCTGGGAGCTCTCGTTCACCAACGCTTCCGAAGACATCCCGCTCATTGCCACGCGCCGTGTGAAATGGGATCCCGACTACCAGAAAAAAATCGGTGTAAAAACAGCGGCGGCGGTCGACCTCTCTCCGCAGGTCGTCTCACAGCTTCAGAACCTTGCCAAGCGCACCTATAAGGTTCTCAATCTCTCAGGCTACGCGCGGATGGATTTTCGGATGTCGAACGACGGCAAGTTCTACATCCTCGAAGCGAATCCGAATCCCAACCTCTCACACGGCGAGGACTTCTCAGAGTCGGCGGAAGTCGCTGGTTATTCTTATCCCGACTTGATGGAGCGAATCCTCAAACTCGGCCTCAGCTATCAAGCCGCCTGGCAGATGGCATGACATGGGCTGATACTGCAACCTCCGAGCGATCGCTTGAGCGGTGCATGAGGAACGCATTGCTTCAGCAGAAGTGCTGAGTCAATGAACCGGGACTCGTACGAATCGACCGCTCAGCACCGCTGCAAGCGGTACAGTGCGGTTCTCTGATTCTCCATGGCCCCCTCTCTAGCCGAATGTTCACTAACCGGCTATAACTTCGGCGTCTCCACGGATGGATTCGGGAGGGGGAAGTTTGTCACCGGCCATTGACAGATCCATCGCCGAGTTGCCGCGCGCCGTCGTATCGGAGCCATTCTCCCACGGTGAAAGCGCAGCGAATTCTCCTGCCGCGCTGATCGCAAAGTCGGACCGTCATATCGACGGGTTTGATCTCGTTCGCGTTTTCTCCGCGTTCAACGTCGTCCTGTTCCATGTGCTCGCAGTACGCAATGGCCTGTGGGGACGTGGGAGCGTGATCGCGTTCGTGATGATTGCGGCCACTCTCCCGGCAATGCGGCCCGATCTCGGCCGGTTCGGAAAATACACGCGCCGCCGCGCTCACCGTATCCTGCTTCCCTGGGCCGTCTGGTCGGTAGTCTATGGATTGATCGAACTTACGAGATACCTGCACTCCGGCCGTCTGCCCGGATGGACCTGGTCGAATCTGCTCATCGGCACTAGCGAACACCTCTGGTTCTTCGTCTATATCTTCATCGCTAGTATTCTCTTGTGGGGAATGCTCCGTGTTTTCCGTAACGTTCCGCTCACCGTCGCAGCCACTGGTCTCACTCTCATCGCAGCACCGATGATCGTCATCAACGCGCACTCCCCGCCATTCTTCGACGGCACGCCGCCGTTCGGCATCTGGTGGAGATGCTTCCCCGCAATTCTGCTCGGCATCTCGCTTGGCTTCGCGCAGCGAATGGGATCAAAGTCGAAAAACAGCCGTTCGATTCTCTTCACTGGAAGCGTGGTGCTGCTGGCTGCTGCGGTATCGGGTGCGACTGGTTCGCTGACGATGATGTTCTCGTACGGGGTACCGGCGATACTTCTGCCTGCGGCAATGCTTCTGCCATGGAAGAACGGTCGATTCGTCGATTTCGTCGCCGACGTCTCGATGGGGATCTATGCAACCCATCCGCTGATGCTGCTGGTCGTCCGCCATTTCTGGGGAGACGCACTCTCGCCGCTCGTTAGCGCCCCCATGGTCTTCGTCGGTGCGCTCGCGATTTCGAAGGGAATCAAGCGACTCCCCGGCGGCCGCATCCTTGTTTGATCACCGAAACCTTGGGACTTCGCGTCACGGCGCATTCGGCAGCGGTGGCAGATTCGCGGGACTGGGCGGCACAGCCGGCGAGGTCTCTCCCGGTTCGGACGGAACCGGCGTCAATCGCGGCGCAGTTCGAGAAGTGTCGGGAGCAGTCGGCTTCAGATCGAGTGCCGGTCCCGCTTCTTCTGTCGCCGGCAAGGGCTCGACAACCGTTGGCTGTTCGGTTCCATCCGCCGGAGCGGCGTCGGGGTACTGCGACGGATCAAGCGGCGGTCGCAGCGTCAGCAGACGCTTCGTATTTTCATGGAGAGCGTTTTCAATCTGATTGCGGAGACGAATCGCTTCGGCATTCGTCTTCTGTAGCCGGAGCGCTCGATAGACATGTGTTCGAGCACGAACCAGGTCTCCCGCCTGATACAAAGCGAACGCTCGTTCATACTCCATCCGCGTGAGATTCAACCGATTCACCGGCGAGAGATTCTCGCGGAGATGCGCGGCCCGCTCCTCGTGCTCGAGATGCGCTTCCTGTCCTTCGATTGCATCGGTCGGCTCAACGACAATACGCGGCGTGATAAGCACGATCAATTCGTTGCGGCTGACCACTTCCTTCTTGTTTTTGAAGAGATTGCCGACAACGGGAATCGCGCCGATCAGCGGGACGCGAGACTCCGTTGCGTCCGTTTTCTCCTCGATGAGTCCTCCGATAACAACTGTCGAGCCGTCGCGCACCATGACATTGGTTGTAACTTCGGTTGTTTCCTTGTCGGGGAGCTGAGTGGTCGGGTTGATTCCACCCGAACTTCGTTCCGGATGGATCTCCATGCGAACCATACCGTCAGGTGCAATAAAGGGCCGTAGAATCAGCTTGATGCCGACATCAAGGAACTGCACATTCTCGATGGTCTGCGTCTGGTTGAACGTCGAAGTCGTGTAGCTGAGCTGCTTGCCGATAATCAACTCGGCCTTCTGCTTGTTGATGACGCGAAGCTGTGGTGCGGCGAGTACACTCGTGTCTGCAATCGACTCGATCGCGTTGATGAAACCGCTCATGTCGCCGCGGAGAAATCCGAATTTGAGACCTGCGGTGTCGGCAAGGAACTGCCCTGCAGCGGGAACGATCGAATCCTGAGCACCAGGGAACCCGCTTGAAGTGCCAAGCGTCCGCCCGTTGCCGTTCAGAAACAACTCCTTGTTGTTTCCGCTCAGAAGTGCGAAGTTCACTCCGAATTCCATCGTGTCGTCGAGTTTCACGTTCAGAATCATCGTCTCAATCACGACCTGCATCGGCGGCACATCCATCTCGACAATCAGGTTGTCGACTTCCTGGATGACTTCGCCGTAGTCTTGAACCAGCAGGGCATCCTGCTGCGCAATCCTGTTGCCCCCCGCTTCTTCCTTGCTCGACTTAATTCCGATTTCCGCAGGGGCGGTGATCGCCACTTTTCCGACCTGCGGTGTTATGAGCGGTGTAACGAGCGCCTGCAGATCGGCCACACTGATATAGTTCGGCCGGTACACCTTCGTGATGATCTTGCGTCCCGCTTTACGGCGTGCATCGGCATCTGCTGCAGTCATCACAAAGATGAATCGTCCTTCTCGTTCGAAGACGAATCCGAGCGAGCGGAGGATTCCGACAAGTGCCTGCTCGACATTAACGTTTTGTAGTCGCGCGGTCACTTTTCCTTTGACGTTAGCGCCGACGAGAATGTTCGTTCCCGAAATCTCACCGAGCATCTTGAGGACTTCCGTGATCTCCGCGTCCTCGATCGTCAGATTGAGCAGTTCTCCGTCACCCGTCGACGGCTCCGCTTTCAGCACTGGTTCTGCCGATTTGGCGGCCGCATCAGTCGTCAATTCCCCATCCGATGACTTCGGCGCCGCGGATTTCGAATCAGCCCCCTGAAGCTGCTGCAATTGCCTTTCGAGATTCTGGAGCTGATGCTTCTGCTCGATCTTGTCGAGGAGTTGAGTCGCGCGCTCGAGGACTTGAGACTGTTCCTTCTGCTGAGCTTGAGCGAGTTGATCAACCTGTCGCTGAAGATGAACCAGGTGCGATTCCATGCGCGACGACTCGAGCCGCCGCTCGCTTGACGCATCGTCTTCTAGTCGCGAAGCGATCGGGGAGCTCGGGAGATTCGCTGACGGAAGCATTGCACTTTCCGGGTCCCTCTCGATTTCCGGTCCCAGGGAAACGGCCGGGGTTCGCACCAGAGGACTTTGCCGAGAGGCTTCAATGAAGATCGTCGGCCGCTCAGTCACTGATTCTGCAACGATCGTCGGCGGTGCAGGTGCCGGCGCCGAAATTTCAGGGACAGGTCGGGCAAGAACAATCGCCTGGTTCTGTGGAACGGGTGAAGTCTCAACAACCGCGGCGGACTTCGATTGCATCGACGCCGTCGGTAGACGTCGGGATGGCCGGCTCTTCGGATTCGAATCGCTCTCGACCATTAATGTCGACGGTCGAATCTCAACATTATTACGTCGCGCACGATCGCGGTTTGCCATCGCCAGTGGACGACGCACTTCCGGATTGCAGAGCGCAAGTCCGATCGCCAGGCCGGATGCGATCAACAACGGCCAGACGGCTGCGCGAAGTAAACGGGTCGATTTCAACAGTTGTCATCCCTGACGAAGAACAGGTTCCCTCGGCCCCGGTCACGGGCTTTCGGCGGCGCTCCCGACACGTTCCACTTGAATGTTCGGGTTCGAAACCGTGCCGGGAAGAGCGAGCAAGAACATCTGCTCTCCTTTTCGCAGCTCGACCTCTCGCGCTCGAACAGCCGTAAGAATGTACGAGACACCATCAACCTGAATCAGCGATCCTTCGCTGTACAGTTTTTCGTTGATGAGCGCCGCCCTTCGCTTCTCGCCAAGAATCGTGCTCTTGAGCACAAGTCCGTCGGGTTTGTTCACAGCCGTTGCTGCCGCTGCGTGCTCTCCAGAAACTGATTGGGCTGCCGATTTTGCCTTTCCAGCACCACCAGACCGGCCGGCTACTGATGTACGTTGCGGATCGTCTGCAGGCGGTGTGTCAGAAAAGAGAATCGGAGGCGAGAACTGATCTGGCGCGAGTTGAAACGGGTTACCATGAATTGCAGCGACTTCGGCCGAACGAACCAGTGGATCGGTTTTGATGATGTCGTCCGCTTTCTCCCACGTAATCGTCCGCGACCCTGAAGAGGTTCGGGCGGGAGAGGTTTTGGTGGCGGGCGGAAGCAATGCCATCGCCCCCGATGCCGTCTCCGCAGCTGGCGAATGAGGCGAATTGACCATTGCACGGACGAGGGGAGGGATCCAGAAAAACAAACCGACAAGCAGCAGCGAACCCAGGAGCAAAGTCTTGGGCCAGCTCGCCTTCAGATCCTGCAGGAATTGATTTCGTAGCGACCGAATCAACACAGCTGCTTTCCGATCGATTTGCTCTAAGTCAAATGTTGTCAGTGGTTTGCTAAAAGGCCGCGAGAAAACGACGACCGCGCAATGGGTCTATCTGATTCTTGAATCGGCTAGCGCAGCGGCGGAACTGTCGGGTTTATTGGAAAATTCCGGCTTTTCGCCCTGAAGCACGTAAACCGCGAAGTTTATGTCCAGTTTTTCACGCCCCCCAACCTTCTCATTTTCACGGGTGATTGTGAGTTCACGGATGGTGAACAACCGTGAATGCCCTTCCAGGGCAGTTAGAAACCGGCCCAGAGATTGAAAGCTGCCTGTCAGTGTCGCCTGGAAGGGAACAATCGCGTAGGTCTCGTGAGTCACGCGCGGAAGCGGTTCAAGACGGACGATCTTGAATCCGGCTCCTTCGGCGAAGCGGGTAACCTCAGCGATCACGCGGTGAAGATCTTCCTCATGGGGAAATTGCTTCAGAGCATCCCGCAGGTAGTCTTCACGTCGAACGACGTCATTCTTCAGCGATTCCAGATGCGCGACTCGCGCGGGAATTGCGCCGACCTGCTGTTTCGCAGCCGTGATGCTCCGGCGCATCTGCGATACAGACGACATTCCGGGGCGGTAGATCAGAAAGTAATATCCGGCCGCCAGCAGCATCAGGCTGCCAATCGTTACGAGGCTGTCCCGTTTCAGAATACGACTCATAACCGACTCCTGTTGCCGGGCGCGCTCTCGGTCACCGGCGCGAGTTGATTCCCGAGCACCGCTGCGGGAAGTACCTCTTCGACATCCACTCGCGGCTTACGGACCCGCAAGCGAACTCCGAAGCTGCGCAATTCCTGATCGCGAATAACCTGACGTTCCGTGAAAAGGAGATGCACTTCATCGAAGGTGCCGCTGCTCTTAAGTGCTGCCAGGTAATTGGAGACGGACGCGTCGTCCGGTGCGGATCCGCGAAGCGATACCGTGTGCATGCTACGTTCGTCGAGTTCGTCAAGCCGCGACAGGTCGAGAGCGTGCGAAGCGAGCACCGGCGTCACGGGCTGTGCTCCCCTTCCGCGGACTGGTTTCTCAGCGGCTCTCGGTCCAGACGTTTCAAGATTGAATCGGAACTCCGACAGCGAAACGAATTGTGGGAGTGTACTCGTCACATCAGCGAGCACTTTTGTCGCCGCCACGCGAATGCGAAGCCGCGTCACCAGGTTCGCCTTGGCATCCAGATCGCGGATTCTCTTGTACAGCACATCGTCGTTCTCGAGTTTCGAGGCCATCTTCTCTGCGTGCGTCTTGAGTTCATCGCGAGACGCTTCGAGCGATTTGCGCACTCGATATTGTGCGAATGTCCCGAGGAGCGCGAGCGCGAGGAACGCGATAGCGACGCTCGAGCGCCACGCCGTGCGCCGGCGCGTCACCTGCACCTGTCGGTAGCTTTTCGGGAGAAAGTCGATTTGTGGAAGCATGATATTCTCGATTCAGCGCCGTGAGAGTCCGACAGCAGTCGTCCATCGTCCTTGTCGTGACTGCGCCGCTCCGCGAGCTTTCTCCGACGAAAGATTCTCGAAGGGATTTCCCACCTCGCAGCGGGTCCCCAGCCGCTCCTCGAGGAACTCCGCCATCCAGCGGCTCGATTCGCTGCCGGTAACGATGATTCGATCGAGCGGCTTACCGCGGAACGTGACCTTGTAGTATCTGAGACAGAGTTCGACGTCTGCGTTGATCGTTTCG
>JBFWWA010000115.1:0-10248 GCA_050246455.1 Planctomycetaceae bacterium | reverse complement strand
GCCGGGTGGAGGACGGTGCAGAATTCCTGCAGGCCGCGGATGTCATTTTCCTCCAGCATCTGCCGGAGGTCAGGCAGGAGAAGAGGGTTATACATCGAACGCGGACCTTCAGGAACAATGTTTCAGAGGCGAAGCCTTCGCAGTCCGACGTCGACGCAATCGGATCGGAAACCATCTACTCTACGAACCGATGACAAGACAGTGCGGAACCGCCGAACCTTAAAGTCGATTTCGTCAGCAATCGAGAGGAATCGTTCGAAATTGTCCGTCAATAAAAACGCCCCCGGCCGGCAGTCCGGCAGGGGACGATCAAATTCCAGTCGGACAACAGTGAATTGGCGAAAGCAATAACAAACACCCACCACGATGCAACCGCGGGCGTTCTAACGCTTCGAGAACTGGAAGCTCTTGCGCGCCTTCTTCTTTCCATACTTTTTACGCTCGACCATACGGCTGTCTCGTGTGAGAAATCCGCCGTCGGCAAGCGCGTGATGAAGGCCAGGATCGTGTGCCTGCAGGGCACGAGCGATTCCCAGCACGACGGCACCGGCCTGGCCGGTCGTTCCACCACCCTGAACGCGAACCCACACGTCAACCTGACCTTCGGTCTTCGTTGCACGGAGTGGATTCAGGACAAGCTGCCGATCACGATCGATGCAGAAGAACTCGCCGAGTTCGCGGCCGTTGATCGTGATCTTACCGCTCCCCTTCTGAAGTCGGACACGGGCGACAGACGTCTTGCGGCGGCCGGTTCCCATGGCCACGCCGAACTTGTCGATTCGGCCGCGGATGACCGGTGCTTCCACGGTAGCTGATGCCGCCTCGCCGGGAGCTCCCTGTCCGAGGGTCAGCTCGCCGACAGCGCTTCCGGCTGATTCAGTTGTCACGTTGTCTGATTCATTCTGTTCGATCGACATCGATGATTCATTCCTCTGTTCGACAATGTCTCGCCGTCACGGAGCGGCTCAGTATCTGGATGACTTGGAAGAGTGGAAGTGCTCGAGCACTGTTACGTGCGCAGGTAGTCCGGGAATTCGACAGGCTGTTGAGCCTGATGCGGATGCTCCGTACCGGTGTAGCACTTCAGCTTCTTGAGCATTGAGGGGCGGAGCTTGTTCTTGGGAAGCATCCTGCGGACAGCTTCGATCAGAATCCGCTCCGGGTGTCGTTCCCACACGTTGACGGCCGATTCGAATCGAAGACCCGACGGATACCCGGTGTAATGGTCGTACTCTTTTTTCGCCATCTTAGTGGTGTAGTAGGGATGCTTCGAGTGTGCGAGGGGCTTGCCGCTGAAGCGGATCTTGTCGACGTTCAGGACGATGACAAAATCGCCGCACTCAACGTTCGGTGTGTACGTCGGCTTATGCTTGCCCATCAGAACCTGGGCGATCTTCGTCGCGATGCGGCCAACCACCAGGCCGTCCACGTCGAGGACGTACCATTCGGGTTTGACCTCTTCCTTTTTCATCAGATAACTGCTGGGCGTGACCGGCATCTCAAACTTCCCTAGTAGGCGTGTATCCTGAGGCCCCGTGAACGCTGATCCTGAGGCGTGCTAACGGTTTTCGTCGAGAAGCAGTCCCAGCGCGGACCCCTTCTGCAAGGCCTTCCCGAAACGAAAGAGATTAACGAGTTTGCGACGCCGCTTCAACGTCGGCGAGGGGGAAAACCCGTCCGTTTCGGCTCTTGCGCCGACCCGCCCGAACACCAGTGTCACCGGGACTTGGACGGAATCTGGGCGGCCTGAACATCAATATACATATCGAATTCGGAGCCGTTTGTCGAGAGTCCCGCAGTGCACCGGCCGGGGTGGGGGATGCGAAGAAATGCCAGGGCTGAATTTCAAAGGAAATTCAGCAGGCTGATTTGCAGCGACTGGGCAGCGATCTGAAGCGTCGCCTGCAGGGTTGTTGTGGTCTGGGCGACATTGGTGATCGCCTGGGTCATGTCGACTTCGAACTCGACAGCCAAGGATTCCCGGAGCACGATATCCTCGTCCAGCAGCCGGTTCCCGGCCGTTTCGAGGACCTTCAGCCGGCTCCCGACGTCCCCGCGTACCAGACTCATCCGCTCAATTTCGGCAGAAAAGAGGGAGTCAAGCCGCTCCAGTTCGCGATTATCGCCGTTTCGAAGTGCGGATTCGAGTGAAAGCAGGAGGTTGATAACACCGTTTGCCTGCCGCGGGTTGATCTCGCGGCCAACGATCGGGACCGTGGCATCCGTTCCGGATTCGGTTCCGTTCAGTCCGAGCGACTTCGACAGTTCGGTCTCCGGAATGATGAGCGGGCCGGTACTCGCACCGTCATTATCACGGATCGAGATTCCATTGCCGACCGCATTGACCGACGCGACGATTTCGCCGGGCGCAATCGTATTGATTGCATTGATGACGTCCTGAATCGTCGTCAGTCCCTTGAGGTCGACCGAAACCGTTGCGCCGCTCCGTCGTGTGATTTCAAAGATCGCCGGCATCAGGTTTCCGGCGGCGTCGAGATTATTGACCGGCACACCACGTCCAAGATTCATGTCGGCCAGCAGCATGGACGCGCTGAACGTCCGAATGCCGAGGCTCGCGGCGTCTCCGCCCCCATTCTCACCGATTGAAAAGTCTGCTCCGGAAAGCCGGCTTGATATCGCGAGACCATCGCCGGCCGCATTGATTCCCAGGTCGAGTTCGAGATTCTCTGAACGGAGCAGATTGAACAGGTCTTCGACGGTGTTGGCCGAGGAAATATCAATGGTCTTTTGTATCTGCCCGTTCGTGACGACGATCCCGTTCGCCTTCGTCGCGCCGAGACCGCCATTGAGAGCAGACAACGGCGTCGTAAGAGTCAGACGGGGATCCAGATCGGTACCATTGATGTTTGCGACCGGTCCGCTCAAGATGCCCAGCCGGGTTGCGACCTTGGATCCGGTCACTTCGCTGACGGCAACGGTGCCACCGGCAGGGGTGATCCGAATGCCATTGCGCGGAGGGCCGGCAACGATGTCGACGGTGATATCGCCGGGGTCGAAAGCGCTTTCAATCGCGGTCTTGATGTGTCCGATCGTCGTCGCGTTGGAAAGGTCGACCGTTCTTGTGACGGCGCCGCCGTCGTCGACTGTCACGACAATCTGCCCGAGCTTGACGCCTTCGCCTCCGAGCAAGTCGGAGACATTGGTGTTCAGCGTGAGGGCAGGGTTAAGCCCATTGCCGACCGGCGCGGTCATGGCGCCGAATGCGGTAACGCCGTCGAGATTATTCGACAGCAGCAGTTCCGTGTCGATGAACGAATCGATGCTGAGTGAATCGCCGTTGTAGCGAACAACACCGCTGCCGAGAATGTCGAAGGGGGCCAGCTGGCTTTCGCTTCCGCCGAAGATGTATCGGCCACGAAACTTGGTATTCGCGGCGTTCACCACGCTTTGCAGCATCGACGCGACTTCAACCGCCATCGCTTCCTTTTCAGCGGCGGAGGTGGTCTCACCCGTCCCCGCGATCAGGAGCGCCTTCGCTTTGTTCAGCGCGTCGCCGACGCTCGAGAGGGAGTTCTCGGTCGCATTCAGCAGCGAAACGTTGGTGTCGACGTTTGCCTTGAGTTGCGTCGTTCGTTCGATGGACTTTTGCAGAAGAATGGTGCGAATCGCAGCGGAAGGATCCTCACCCGGTCGGAAGAATCGCTGCCCGGTCGCGACCTGCTGTTGCAGGTAGGCGAGCGTGTGGTTCGCCGTTTGAATGTTCTGGCGCAAACGGTCGGCGAGGAGCGTATTCGGAATTCGCCCGGGAAGAATCGGACTGATGCCCATGAGTATCTGACCTTCGCCGTTACATTTCCAGCAGTACGCGGAACAGCTCGTCGACCGTGCTGACGATGCGCGCCGATGCCTGGAACGCGCGCTGAAACTCCAGGACCTTCACTGCTTCTTCATCAATACTCACACCGGAGAACTGCTGCCGCTGGTTCTCGAGCGATTCACGAAACGACTTGAAGCTCTCCGAAATTGCCGTTTCGGCCGAGGCCTTCTGGCCGACTTGAGAGACCATCGTGTCATAGAAGTCGTCAATGCTCACGTTGCCCAGTGCCGAGAGCGCCTGGTCTGCAAACTGCGCGAGCTTGACGGCGTTGCGGCCATCGGATGGTCCACCGCCGAGCGAGGCTGCAAACAGCCGTGGGTTCCCCGCAACAACTTGATTAATGCCGATGTTGCCGGAGTCTCGGCCGGTAAAGAACGTGTTTAGACCGAGTCCCGCGAGGATGTTGCTGTTGTCGTTCGCAAAGCTGAACTCAAAGTTCGGGTCGGCATCAATTCTCAGTGTGCCGTTGTTCGAGATGCTCGCGGAGATGTTTCCGACGGCATCAATCGCAGCGCGCAGAGTGTTGAGCGAAGTGTCGGTACCGATGCCATCGAGATCGACCGGAATCGTCGTCGTTACAGTCGTTCCGGAGACCTTGTTCTTCACTTTGATTTCGAACGTGCCATTGACCGGAGTCAGCCCGAGCCCGATCGTGTCGAGCTCGGCAGTCGGATCGTCCACTTGGGCGACCGCCGACAGCGTTGTGAAACCGTCGAGTCCCTGGCCGGATGCGTAAATCGTATTGAACGCATTGATGATTGATCCGGCGAAGGCGTCGAGATCATCGACAAACTTGCCGAGAATCTGGTCGCGTCCATCAACGATTCCCTTGAGCTCGCCGCCGGATGCGACCGAAAGTTCGCTGCCGGTTTTTGAGAGCCGGACGTTTTGTACGAGGACGTCGCGATTGTCGCTCTTGTACGTTTCAAGCTGCTGAATCGAACCGGTGAGGATCAGGAAATCAGAACCGGTGAACACGTCGACTCCGCCGTCTTCCCGTTCCCGAAAGGTGATCGGCACGATCTCCGAAAGTCGGCTGAGGGCTTTGTATCTCAGTGTACGCAGCGCCCCGGCATCGCTTCCGCCAAGTCCGCTTGACTCCATCTTCGAGATCTTCGGATTGAGGTCGTCAATCTGTCGGATAAGACTGTTGGCTTCGTCGACCAACTGGTCGACCTTGACCGTTTGCGACTTTCTCAACTCGTCGATGCGCAGCCGAAGCGAGCTGATGTCGTTGGCGAGCTGTGTGCCCTGCTGGATCGCGAGCTGCCGCGTTGACGTCGACTCCGGCTGGTTGACGAGGTCATTGATCGTAGCGAGAAAGTTGTTGAGCGATGTGGAAAGGTCTTCTTCTCCGAGCTCGCGAATCTGTTCTTCAAGCTGCAGATAAATCGTTTCGCGCGCCTCGGATGCACTGAGGTCAGCGTTGGCAGTGTGGATGCGCGTTTCAAGAAACAGGTCGATCTGTTGAACGATTCCAGTTGCGTAGACTCCGGTTCCGTAGATCTGGCCGCCGCGCTGATACGGCTGCGCGGGGTCCAGAATGAGTTTCTCACGGATGTAGCCGGGCGTGTTCGCATTGGCGATATTCTGCCCCGCCACCTGGATGCCGGCGGTGAAGATCTCGAGTGAACGACTTGCGATACCGAGCGCGGCGTTCAGGCTCATGGCTGAGTACTTGGGCTAGAAAAAGGTAACAAGAAGTATCTTTGCTTCATCCGTGCCGCACGGTTCCAATCCGGAGATGCTTCTTCAGGCGGATGCGTCCAGAATTGCTCCTCCGCCGGTCGTTTCCTGGCCGCGCACCCGGCTGTAGGTCGGCGACTTCTGACCGCAGTGCGCAATCAGCTCCATCAGATCGTTGTATTGATGGAGCGACCGCTGCGCGATGATGAAATGGATCCAGCTTTCACGTCGGACGTGCGTTGCTGTAGCCTGCGCTCGTTCAATTTGCGGCTCGAGCTCAGCACGCGACTTCTGGTCGAACGCGGCAACAAGGCTGCGAATCGATTCACCGGGAAGTCCGGCTTTTGCAGACTGCTGCAGAATCTGGCGGCGGCGCCCAAGCTGATCTTTGAGGTCGATCGCCAGTTTCGATTCCGACTCGGCGATCCGGAGCAGGTCCGGAGTATTGGCTTCGACCAGGGCCGTTCGCTTGTGACGGTACAGCTCGCCGAGCTCGAGTTGCGTCGATTCGTAGTTGCGCAGGAATTTGCGCACCTCTGCTACCAGCGCTTCCGACATCGCCCCATCCCCCCACGCGGAACAGCGACGTCAAGAGTTTCGCCGTCGCCGCATCGCGCAAAATCGCCACAGAACCGATATCCCATATCTTCGGCGAATACGGGCGGCGACTTCCGCTCATTTGCGGTTTGAGGCGTTACGTTCGGATCAGACGATAGACTCCCTCAATAGCTGGGAATTCTGCGGCGAGTTTGCAGGCGGTCGAGCATCGTTGTGGTGCGAAAGGGAGACGATGGGGACAACGTCGCGACTTTGAATCGATTGTGTTTTTACCGGCAGTTTCTGCCGGTCAGGCAGTTGCTGAGAAGCTCGTCGGCGCAGTCGGAGTTCCCTCCACCTTTCCGCCGCGACGCTGAACTGACGCCTGATAAAGAGAGTCGACGAGAGGAGCCCCGTGTGTTTTTGCAAAGTCCTCGGCCAGGAATTCGTTCATCTGGTTCTGGAACGCCTCCTCCGCCTGTCCACCATGGAAATAAGCGGGCTTGTCGTGCATCTTGTGCAACGACTTCAGCATCATCTTGAAGAAGGTGCCGGCAACCGCCGATTGAAACGCTTCTCGCTCAGTGAGTTCGGTATTCGAAGTGACGGAGTTCGGCCGGCCTTGTGCCGCTTCGAATGCCGCTCGCAATCCGCCGACGCTTTGAATGGCGTTCATCGTGCTCTCTTCTTGACGGCTAATGTTCTTCGTAGACCGCGTGCAGCTTTCCAGATTGGTGGAGTTCGCGGATGATGCTGATGATGTCTTCAATCGGCACTCTCAGCTTTTCAAGTCCCTGCACAAGGTCCTTCAGCTGTTCTGGAGTTTCCTGCCCCTGCGTATTGAGGGCGACAAATGGTCCGGGTTCCGTGCCGACTTCCACGCGCAGCCCCTTGTGCGAAATGACGACCGGGCTGATCTCCACGTCGCCGTCGATGACAACCGTCTTGCTGCGGGAGTTGACGACAACGCGAGATTCCGATTGCGGGTTATCAATTCCGACATCCAGAAGCAGAGCGACGAAGTTCACCGGCTCGTCGAAATACTGCTGCGGAAGCGCAACTTCAATGACGCCCGGCGAAACGGCGTTGGCAAGCTTGTTGCTTCCCACTTCAAAGCGAAATTCTTCGTTGATCTGCATTGCCACTTCGCTGGCGGCTCCGAAGGTGGCATGCGCCGGCTCGAGCAGCAAAGTGATCTTGTTTCCCTTATTGCGGTCGACAAACACAGAGGTAAAGTCCTGCTCGAGCGACACGCCGCCCGGAATGCGACCGCTCGTCAGAATCTCGGAGTCTTCGATATAGATCGGACCGGATGCAAGTCCGACCAGTCGATCGTCTTCTACGGCCGGGAGTCGCATCGGAGAGAGCAGCAGACGCCCACCGCGAAGACTCTTCGCTCCGAACATCGATGCAACGTGGCAATCGATTTTCTGTCCACGGCGCAATCCCTCCTTCGGGACTTCCGCCGAGATCGATACGATCGCCACGTTCGCCGCGTCCTTGAGTTCTCGGACCGGATCGACCGGGTTGTTCAAGTACGACAGTGTCGACGCGAGCGCGCGCATGGTAGCGGCGTTCTTGCCGCCGTCTCCCGTGCCGCGCAGCCCGACCACAAGCCCGAGCCCAACGATCTGCGTCGGCTTCTGCCCGTAGACGGTGCAGATGTTCTTCAGTCGGACACGCGCCTGGGCTTCCGCCGGAGAGAAGACGGCGCCCAGCGCCGCCAGCAGAGCGGCTGCGATCGTCAGGCGTCGTGCAAAAGTCAGCATGGCGGTCAAACTCCTCAGGTCACTTAGTATTCAACGAACTCAGCGGCGAGATTCATTCGACGATCAGAACGGCGCGAGCTTGTCGTACAGCCAGAGGCCCCACGGGCGCTGAGTACTGTCGAACACAGTGCCGCGCGAGCGCTTGACGATGTCAAGATTGGCGATGTTCTCGCTGAGTGCGGTGTTGTCGGGATTGATGTCCTGCGGGCGGAGAACACCGGTGAGCGAGTATTCCCACATGTCTTTGTTCGAGCGAATCGACTTCCGCGCCTCGAGAACGATGTTGCCGTTCGGCAGAACATCGACGACGGTGGCGGCGATGCGGTACTTGATCGACTCCTGATCGCTCAACTGGCCGGACGACTGCAATCGGCCTTGGAGGTTCGTATCGACCGTCGGCTGATTGTCGGCTGCGTTGTCGAGAGTTCCGTCCTCACCGATTCGGATGAAATCCTTGATCTCCGCCTTGAGGTTTCCGTTGCGCTGACGGTTGTACCGCGACTGCGAATTGACCTCCGCCTTTTCGTTCACGATGATCGTAAGAATGTCGTGGACAAGAATTTCACGCGGCTCCGGAATTCCGACATAAGCCCACGAGAAGTCACGCACGTGCACGATCGGCGGCGGTGCGAAGAAATCGGGCGGGGGAGGGGGCATCGGTGCCATTCGGCCGCGCTGGCTACCCGGCGGCTGTGGCGCCATCTGCGGTGCATAGGAATCGGGTGCCGGCGGATCCTGTCCGAAGGCGGCTCCCATTCCGGAAAGAACAAGTCCCGCCCCGGCGACCAGAATTCGCCGCGCGGTTTTGTCGCGTTTCCTTGAATTGCGATTCTCGGTCATTGCTTTTCATCCCCCCGAAATTCAATGCGGCCGGTCGAGTCCTGGAAGGTGTCGGTCGGTCGGTCGTCGGCGCTGATCACTTCCGCCTCGTGAAGTCCCGTCACACGAGCGAGCACGGCATCCTGCCCCTTCAGGCTCGTAAGCGTGACGGTCTCTCCCATCGAACCTTCGGTTCGCGATTTCATCTCACCTCGAATGGCGACCCGTCCGCGGCGTGAAATGACAGTGACAATATCGTTGGCGCGAATCAGCGGAACGGCCTGAATGTCGGCAATGCGGATGGGATCATCCTGGCGAATGATGCGCCGCGTCTCTCGATTGAGCGCGTCTTCCAGGCGGATTGCGACACCATCAATGCTCTCCGCCTGCCTCCAGACCAGATCGACTTCACGCAGAATGTGTCCCGAAGGAATGGTGTAACGAGCGGCCAGAATCTGCGGGTGCGGCGATACGCGACAGCGAACCGACGTTTCTATGGCATTTCCCTTCCGGTCGGGAAAACGAACGGTCAAAGACTGCTCCTCGGTCGTCTTCGGGTTTCCACCGATGATTTCCACCTGGTGTGCCGAGAGTGCCGGAAGAAGCTGCTGAACGTCCTTTTCGTCCACTTTCGCGACAACCGCGAGCGCGCCGCTCGCGGCGTCGATCTTCGCAAACGACGCGCGAATGGCAGCCGCGACGAGCTTCTCTGCCCGCTCTCGCTGGATTTTGAACGTGGCGCCGGAGTTCCGCGACATCGTTTCCGATCGCAAGCTTCCTGCGGTCTGCACCAGTACGGAGTTGGCGCCGCGAAACTCTGCTTCGGCGAGGTTTGCACCGGTCGCCAGCAGACGCGAGCGGATGTCTGCAAACTCGATGCGGACCTGTCCGCCTGCTGCCGGGGCAGGGGCGATTACCGTCTTGTTCAACTTTTCGACGGTCGCAGCATTCGCGTCGAGAACGGTTGCCACGTCGCCGAGCGTAATCACGTTCCCCGAAACGACGACCTTGGGCTTGAACTGAATCACCGCCGCGCAGAGCGACGACGAACAAACGACAGAAAGAAGTGCCGTTGCGACGGGAATTCGAAGGTTTTTGAAGAATCGCGTCATTTTGTTCGCAACACCTGCAGTCTGATCGGCCAGAGTCAGAAGCCCGCTTAGAACCGTCGCAGGTTCGCGACCAGCTGCAGTGTCTGATCGGCTGCCTGAACGATCTGACTGTTGAGCTCGAAGTTGCGCTGGGTCTTGATGAGATCGATCAGCTCGCGGACCGGTTCGACGTTCGAAGTCTCCAGGAACCCCTGCCGAATCTGGCCGCGACCTTCAAGGCCAGGTGTGCCGACCTGCGGTGCGCCCGATGCGTCGGTTGCACCATAGAGATTCTCTCCAAGCTGCAGAAGACCCTGCGGATTGACGAACTTGACGGTTTGTATCTGTCCAAGCTGCGTCGGCGTCTGGTTCGGCGGTTCAAGGACCGAGACGATTCCGTCGCCGGAAATTGAAATCTCCGTCGCGCCGGGGGGGAGTGTGATGGCCGGTTCCATCAATCGACCAATATCGGCGGAGGCCATCACGATTGCACCGTCGGCATTGACGC